>NZ_JBRAIN010000039.1:8461-10789 GCF_052743955.1 Thermodesulfitimonas sp. | reverse complement strand
TTCTTGTAGAATTGGGTTGAAGGGATTATAATAAGCTTGGAAATAATTGTCCCGCCGGCTTGCTTTTTTGGTAAAAAATGAATAACCGGCAAGGAGACGTTGTATACTACTCGACGTTGTATACTACTCATAGTAAGTAAGCCGCAATTAATCCGTCCAGGAAATTCAAACTCAAGGAGGTAAAATCATGAAGGCAACAGGAATTGTTCGGCGTATCGATGACCTGGGTAGAGTGGTGATACCCAAGGAGATACGGCGAACCCTTCGGATCAGGGAGGGCGACCCTCTCGAGATCTTTGTGGACCGTGACGGCGAGGTGATTCTGAAGAAGTATTCACCCATCGGGGAATTAGGTGATTTTGCTAAGGAGTACGCCGACTCGCTCTACGAGGCGGTAGGGCACATCGCCATGATCGCGGACCGGGATACGATCATTGCCGTTGCCGGCGCGGCAAAGAAAGAGTTTCTCAACCGGCCGATAAGTTCGGCGGTGGAAAAAGTAATGGAGGGGCGGCGCCCGGTGGTGATCAACTGTCCGGAGGAGGACCCATTCTGCGCTGGCTGCCTTACGGGGGAGAACGGGGAGTGCAATTTTACCGCCGAGGTAATTGTGCCTATTATTGCGGAAGGTGACCCGATCGGCGCGGTGATTTTGGTTTCGCGGGAACCTGGCGTAAAGATGGGGGAGCTCGAATTGAAATTAGCAGAAACGGCTGCCGGTTTTCTGGCAAAGCAGATGGAACATTGACTTCAAACGGCGAGCGGCGGGCGTAGACTACACTTTAAGAGGTGAGGTTGAAAAGGCAAGATTATGGCCGCATACCAGATAACTATTTGCGGTCTCGGACCCGGGAGCTGGGAAGCTCTCCCCGTCGGTGTGCTTACTACCTTACGCCAGGCGGGGGTTATTTTTTTACGCACTGAGCAGCACCCTGTAGTGCCGAGGCTAAAAGCAATGGGTCTCACCTTTACCAGTTTCGACCGCTTTTACGAAGAAGAAAAAAGCTTTACCGCTGTTTACCAGCGCATCGCGGCGACAGTCCTATCTGAAGCAAAGGTTCACCCTGTCGTTTACGCAGTTCCGGGGCACCCGCTGGTAGCCGAAGAACCAACCCGCCTGATTATGACGGGGGCAGCGGCGGCGGGACTTAACGTCCAACTCCTACCGGCGATGAGCTTTCTTGAGGCCGTTTACGCGGCTTTATCCCTTGATCCTGCGGCGGGTATGGTAGTTCTCGATGGCCTTAGCCTGGATCCCAAACTTGTCTATCCGCACCTTCCGGCGGTGGTAATGCAGGTTTATAATCGTTTGGTCGCCTCCGAAGTCAAGCTTTTCTTCATGGATTACTACCCCGACGCCCACCCGGTTACGGTGATCCGGGCGGCCGGTGTACCAGGCGAGGAGAAACGGGCTGATCTTCCCCTGTATGCACTTGACCGATTGCCGTGGCTTGACCATTTAACTACTATATATCTTCCTCCGGTCAAGCGGCGGCGCCCGCCTTCTTATTCGGTAGCGCCGCTCGTCCGGATTTTAGCCCAGCTCCGCAGCAAAGAAGGATGCCCCTGGGACAAAGAGCAGACGCACGAAAGCCTGAAAAAGTATCTCCTTGAGGAAACCTACGAGGTTTTAGAAGCGATTGATGGCGGCAACCCGCACAATCTCTGCGGGGAGTTGGGAGACTTACTACTACAAATTGTCTTCCACGCTCAGATTGCGCGGGAGGCCGGGCAGTTCGACTTTGCCGATGTCGTCCGGATGATTACTAGGAAAATGGTTTACCGGCACCCTCACGTTTTCGGCAACAAAGAGGTGAAGGATAGCGCTGAGGTGCTGGTTAACTGGGAGCGTCTGAAAAAAGAAGAGAAGCCGAACGCTACCTTCGGAAGCGTGACGCGGTCTTTACCGGCGCTCCTGTACGCTACTAGGGTGCAAGAGAAAGCTTCCCGGATTGGTTTCGACTGGAATGACTGGCGCGGAGCGATGGACAAGGTTCTCGAAGAGGCTGGCGAACTGAAAAAGGCGGTAGCAGCTGCTCAGGGCGTTGGCGGCGAGATTGGCGATCTTCTTTTCGCGGTGGTCAACGTGGCTCGTCTCCTGGGGGTAGATGCGGAGGACGCCCTGCGGCAGAGCACCGCGAAGTTTATCCGGCGGCTGGAGTATATCGAAGCCCGGGCCCGGGAGAAGGGTCTGGAGTTCAAGGATCTCGACCTATCACAGATGGATACCTGGTGGGAAGAAGCTAAGCGCCTCGAGGTCAAAAGAAAAGGGTAAGAAAAGGGTAAAATATGACATTAATTGGTATTGCTTTCATAAATAAGCTGTTG
>NZ_JBRAIN010000039.1:0-8361 GCF_052743955.1 Thermodesulfitimonas sp. | reverse complement strand
AAGAAAAGGGTAAAATATGACATTAATTGGTATTGCTTTCATAAATAAGCTGTTGAGGTGAAGAGGAGGCTGGTCCGGTAAAAAAATTTTTTGCGTTTTAACCGAATTTTTTGGCAGGAGAAAAAGGGGCGGTAGCGAATTAGGGAGTTTAGCCAAAATACTTCCAGGAGGGGATACGGGTGAACAAAGCGGACCTGGTAGCGAGCGTTGCAGAAAAGGCAGATTTGACGAAAAAGGACGCAGAAAGGGCAATTGCGGCGGTTTTTGACAGCATTACCGCTGCGCTCGCCAACGGGGAAAAGGTGCAGTTGGTAGGTTTCGGTACCTTTGAGGTGCGACAGCGGGCAGCCAGGAAGGGGAGAAACCCCCAGACTAAAGCCGAAATCGAGATTCCTGCGGCGCGGGTGCCCGTTTTTAAAGCTGGCAAACTGCTGAAGGACGCCGTGGGTAAGTAGTTTCTCCCGGGGTGCGTTTGGATAAGTTTCTCAAAGTGAGCCGGTTGATCACCCGCCGGACGGTGGCGCAGGATCTGTTGCGGGAAGGGTTGGTGACGGTTAACGGCCGACCTGCGAAACCGGCTACACGGGTGAAGCCGGGGGATGTGGTAATTCTTTCTCTCGGCCACCGGACGATAAAGGTCGAAGTCGTTGGCCTTGCCGAGCACGTAACGGCAAAAGAAGCGCCGGGGCTTTACCGGCTTCTCGAGGACTGATGTTGTTCCCCCCGGTAACTCGGTTATAGCTAAACCGCGCGGTTAAGAGCGCGGTTTTTTATATTTTTTATAGCATTTCCGGGTGCGAAACCTATAGGCTGGCCGGTTCTACCCGCCGGTACACGCCGCATAAAATCTACGGGGAAAGAGGGGTGATACACGTGAAAGAAGCGGAGCGCCACACGGTCATTCTCGAAGAGAGAAAGCGCGTGGTGGCTGAGGGGGTGCGTCAGGTAGATGCCTTTACGGATAAGGAGATCCGTGCGGACACGGTTCTGGGTTATTTAGTGCTTAAGGGAGAGGGATTGAGCATTACCGACCTTAACCTTGATACTGGCCGGTTGGTGGTCGAAGGCCGGTTTGAAGCACTAAGCTACGCGGCAGAAAAGGGTACCGTCCGGCGGGGGGCCGGGCGCGGCTTACTAGAAAGGCTTTTTCGGTAGTGGCCACTTTCTTTTACCAACTTAAAGACTTTGGTTTTAGTGTGCTTGTAGGTTTAACGGGCGGTTGGCTTTACGATCTCTACCAGGTTTCCTTCCGGCTACTGCGGTTACGGACGCGCGTGGCGCTAGCCCTTGGGGATACTCTTTTCTGGCTTTGTCTTACCGTTTTGGCTTGTTCCCTCTTCTTTGCGGGAGATACCGGTGGGGTACGGTTCTATACTTTTCTCGGTATCCTCATCGGCTTCCTCTTTTACTGCCGGTTTTTGCGCCGGCCTGCGGTTGCGGTGACGACCTCTGCCGGGGTGACCTTTCTCCGTTTCTTACGGGCCTTAAGGTCCCTTCTTTCACCTGCTATAAAATTCTTCCGGTGCAGCGCCAGCCTTTTCCGGTAGTGGCTAGCGCGCCGCCGGTCTAAGCCCGAAGAATAATTGCCCGTAAGTTTCCGGTTGGTTAAGCAGGATTTTTTAAATTTATGTAGAAGATTCTGTAATAATTTTGTCCACATTTTGTGGACAAAGCGGTGTATAAGCGGGTCAGGTGAAGGACTTGCACGTTGAGATTAGGGGCGCCGAGAAATTAAGCTTCCGCGAACGGCAGGTTGTCGTTTTGAAAGAGATGGGGTATCCGGCGGCGGCGATTGCCCGCCGCCTGAAGCTTAGCCCTTCGAGCGTCGCTACCCTTTTTAACCGGGCGCGCCAGAAGGGCTATGAGGTGGTCATTGTTTTGCCGGGTGGGTTGTTATTACCCGACGAGGAGGAGCTGGCAGATGGCGGTGAAGGCGGCGAGCAAAACAGTTAGGCAGGAGAAGGAAACCAGGCCCAGGGTGCGTTTTGCCCCCCACCGGCTTCCGGTACTGCTTTTTATCGTTTTTTTAATTTATCTTTTGGTCGTTACCGGAAGCCAGTTTAGTCGGCTCTACGCTTTGGAGAGCAGCGTAAGGCAGGCCGAACGGGAGCTAAAAGAAGTGCGGGCCCGGAACGCCGCGCTCTGGGAGCGGGTTCGCCTTCTCCAGTCCGATGCTTACGTGGAGTCGCTAGCCCGGGAGAAGTTCGGCCTGGTAAAACCCGGAGAGGTCCCGGTGGTGGTAACGGTTACCCCCCAGCAGGGAGGGCAAGAGAGACGGCATGAAGGGGACCATAACCGGACGGGCAATACCCATTGACTTTTTAGGGAATCACTTTATTAAGGGGGTACTCGATGATGTCCTGGGCGCCGGCTTCCTTCAAAGCGGGAATCAGTTCCCGTACCCGGTATTCGTCGATCACGACCTCCACGGCAACCCAGCCGCCGTTGTTGTAAAGCGGCGATACGGTGGGCTGCTTCATAGCCGGAAGGATACCCAGGACCGCGGCGAGCTTGTCGCCCGGAACATTCATCTTAAGCCCCACCTTGGCGTAAGCGGCTAACGCCCCTTTGAGGAGCAGGGCGAGGTTTTCGATCTTGTTCCGCTTCCAGGGGTCTGCCCAAGCGGCCGGGTTGGCGTGTAGCCGCGGCGTCGATTCGAGAATTGTGGCGATTACCCGCAGGTTGTTTGCTTTGAGGGAGCCGCCGGTTTCGGTGAGGTCAACGATGGCGTCAACAAGTTCGGGCACCTTTACTTCGGTGGCGCCCCAAGAGAATTCGACGTGCGCGGTAACACCGTGGGCGGCGAGGTAACGCTGGGTCAGACGGACAAACTCGGTGGCGATCCGCTTGCCGTCAAGGTCAGTTACCTGCTGGATATTGCTGTCCTGGGCTACCGCCAGCACGAGGCGGACCGGCCGCTGCGACTGTTTGGCGTAAACGAGCTCGGCGACTTCGACGACTTGGGCTTCGTTCTCCTGGATCCAGTCGTAGCCGCTCAAGCCCGCATCGAGCACACCTTCAGAGACGTAGCGGGGAATCTCCTGCGCCCGCATAAGTACTACCGCGATTTCTGGGTCATCGATCGTAGGGTGGTAGGAGCGTCCGCTTACCGTAATGTTATAACCAGCGCGGCGGAAGAGTTGAAAGGTGGCCTCTTGAAGGCTGCCCTTAGGCAGACCGAGTCGGAGTTGCAATTTTTTCGCCTCCTGTGGCTGTGGCTTAGACTCGCGTTTTGCGACGAAAAAGTATCGGGCATTATCTTAATAGGGAAAAAGACGGGCGGTCAAGAGTGAATAAGGGACTTTTGGTGGGAATAATCCGGGGTTAGGGGGCTGCGGACTCAATATAAGGGGTGTTGCTGGTGCGCGTGGGTGTGATCGATATCGGGACTAATTCGACCCGCTACCTTTTAGCCGAGGTAGGTCCCCAAATGGTTAGCCGGGTAGAAACGGCGCTTAAAACAACCCGTTTGGGGGAGGGGTTCGTTGTCACCGGGCGATCATCCGAGCAGGCGATGGCCAGGACGGCGGCTGCGGTTGCGGAATTCTGGCGGCGGGCGCAGATAATGGGGGCCCGGAGGATTATCGCGGTGGCCACCTGCGCAGTGCGCGAGGCAGCTAACCGGGAGGATTTTCTGACGCTGATCCGCCGGGCTACTGGGCTTGAAGTCCGGATTCTTTCCGGAACCGAGGAGGCCTTTTACACCTTTCGCGGGGCTATGACCGGCCTGGCTTTCGACCCCGAGGCGACGGTGGTTGTCGATATCGGTGGCGGAAGCACAGAGATCATCTGGATGGAAAAGGGGCGGCTTATGGCCCGCAGCCTGCCGCTCGGCGCAGTTCGCCTGACCGAGCAAGGGGGCGGTGCCGAAACGGTCACTCACGTATTGGCACCTGTAGCTTCTAAGATCACGGGCCGCCGGATTATCGGTACCGGCGGTACAATCACTACGCTGGCGGCGGTAGCGTTAGCGCTACCCGCTTACGACCCGGAGCGCGTCCACGGCTACGAACTTCAGGCGGAAGAGGTGGTCGCCATGGGCGCGCGACTGGCCGCACTTTCGCTCGAAGAACGGCGTAAAGTCCCCGGGCTACAGCCGGAGCGCGCCGATGTTATCCTGGCCGGGATCCGGATTCTCACCGTTTTGCTGGAGCTAACCGGAGCTCCCGGGTTAACTGTTAGTGAGCACGATCTCCTCTACGGTGTGGCTGCTGAGGCGGTGAACGCTGTCGAAAGAAAATTAAATCATCAGCCCTGATTCTGACAGAAATTACCACTCCACCGGAGATATAGTAAGGAAATAAATTCCAGTGGGGTGGTGTGCTTGTTGCGGCGGGCGACAGAAGTTTATCCCTACAGGCGGGAAAAGACCGCGCGCCGGCGGGAGCTCCGGGTTATCGCGCGGGAGGAGGGAGCAGGGAGGGTTGCGCGAGGGGAACGGCGGCGGTCCCGTTCCGGGTTCGATCTGGCTTTTATCGTTGAAGGGTTGAGGGCGCACCGCCGCTGGTTGCCGCTTTATTTTGCCGGGTTTTTCTCGGGCGGGCGGTGTTGTTGGGCGCGCTGACTCCTTTCGGCGTTGCTTTTGCGGTGGCGGCTAACCTAAGTTACGGCGGGTGCACCTGGCCTGTATGGTTGAGCGTGGTAGCGGGCCAGGTTTTCGTTTTAAAAGGCCTTACCTGTGCGGGCGCGGTCGCCGCTACTGGCGCTACGTTGCTTCTCGTGACGCTGACACCGCAGGAACTGCTGCGCCGGCCCCTGGGGGCGCCCGGCCTCGTTGCCGCGGGTGTTTTGGTGGTCAAGACGGCCTTCCTTGCCTTCGGCGGGCCTACTCCCTATGCTTACGTGAGCATCCTGTTTGAGGCGGCTTTTGCGGGAGTGCTTACCTATCTTTTTCAGCAGGGACTCGTTGCCTGGCGGGAGAAAAAGGGCTTGCAACTAAGTGCGGAAGAACTCTTCTGTCTCACTGTTATCGTGGCCGGGGTGATCGCCGGGAGCGGGAATCTCGTCTGGGGGCCGGTTGCGGTTAAAGGGGTGCTGACGCGGCTATCCCTCCTTTTCGCCGCGGCCGCCGGAGGCGGCAGTGCGGGTGCGGCGGCGGGAGCGGTCTTAGGGGTGATTCCGGGACTGGCCTACACGGTTGTTCCCCAGGCGGTATCGAACTACGCGTTTGCCGGTTTTCTGGGCGGGTGCTTCCGGAAATTCGGCCGGCCCGGAGTGGTCCTCGGTTTTGCCCTCGGGAACATCCTGCTCGTGCTTTATGTCCGGGATGCGAACAGTTTAACCCAGATCGTGGCGGAGACCGGGATTGCGACTATCCTCTATTGGTCCCTCTTAAGTGGTACGCCGGCCTGCGGGCCTCCTTTTCCGGCGTAGTAGCTACTGCCGAGGCGTCCCAACCTTTCAGCGAGCTCGTTCTCGGGCGACTTAATGGCTGGGCGCAGGTGTTCGACGAGCTTGCGGTGACCTTTAGCGCGGCGGGGGGTCTCCGACCGGTTACGGAGAACCAACTTACGCAGTTACTGACGGAAGTTAAAGAGCGGGTCTGTGGCAACTGCCCCTTGCACCGCACTTGCTGGCAGTGGGAGGAGCGCCAGGCGACGACCGTCTTCCGGGAGGCGCTGAGTACCCTCGAGGGTAAGGGACAGCTTCAGCCCGGGGACCTGCCCGAGTATCTCGAGAAAAGATGCGTCAAGCTGAAAGAACTGACCCTCACCCTTTCGCTGCTTTACGAGGCTTATCGCCTGAACCGCTACTGGTACCGGCGGATGGTAGAGAGCCGTGCGGTGGTGGCGGAGCAGCTGCGGGGTATTGCCGGAGTCCTGCAGGATTTCGCGGGTGAGCTCGGTGCGGGTCTTGCCCAGGTGGCGGCAATCGAGGCGGAGCTTCGGGAAATGGCTCGCAACGGCCGGCTGCGCATCGAGGATCTGCGGGTTTCCCTCCGGGATGACGGGCAGATAGAGGTGCATGTTTGCACGAAGGCCTGCACCGGAAATCTTTACTGCCAGCGGGTGGTGGCTCCTGTAGTGTCGGATGTGGCCCGGCGGGTTTACTCCGTGGCGCATACAGCCTGCCCGCTCCGGGAAGGAGAGGAGGAGTGCTGGTTTACCCTCTACGCCGCGCTTCGTTTTCGGCTGGCGGTGGGAGTGGCCGCAGCGGCGAAGGAGGAGGTTTCGGGGGATACCTTCTCGCGCCTCCAGATGGCGGGCGGCCGCTACGCCTTGATTCTGAGTGACGGGATGGGCACCGGCGCGCAGGCAGCCCAGGAAAGTGCCACTGCGGTTTCGCTTTTGGAGCTTCTTTTAAAGGCCGGCTTCAGTGCGGAACTAGCGGTTAACACGGTAAACTCGCTGTTGCTCTTACACGCACCCGGAGAAAGCTTTGCCACGGTAGATATGGCGGCCTTCGACCTCTACACGGGGAAGCTCCAGTGGGTAAAAATCGGTGCAGCCCCCGGTTTCCTTTACCGCAGCAACGGCACCGCGGAAGTGATCCGGACGCCTTCCCTGCCGGTAGGGATTGTTAACCCGATCGAAGTACTGGTGGCGGAACGAGAGCTAGAGGACGGGGATTTGGTGGTGCTGGTGACGGATGGCCTCCTGGAAGCGTGGCGGGGCGAGGAGGGCAAAGAGGAATGGCTGGTGGAGTGCCTTGCAGAGGCCGGTACCGGCGAGCCGCAGAAGATCGCGAGTTTCATCCTCAACCGGGCGCATTTTGTGACGGGGGGAGCGCTGCCGGACGACGCGACGGTGGTGGTGGCCCGCGTGGTTAGCGCATAAAAGCTCTTTTAGGAAGAAGGGAAAAGGGGGAAAGCGTGGAAACTTTAAAGCCCGGGGTGGTCTTTTCTGGATATTCTGCCGCAGGTACGGGAAACTATCAAGCATTTCGGGATGTTTGCACCGGGAGATACGGTGGTGGTGGGCGTTTCCGGGGGGCCCGATTCGGTCGCCCTGCTTGACCTTTTGTCCCGGTTACGCGATGAGTTAGGGCTTAAGCTTCACGTGGCCCATCTCAACCACCGTTTGCGGCCGGAGGCGGCTGAGGAGGCCGAATTTGTCCGCCGGCTCGCTTCCGGTTACGGCCTGCCGGTTACCGTGGATGCGGCCGACGTTCCTGCGTATGCCGGCGAGCGGCGCCTGTCTACCGAGATGGCCGCCCGGGAGCTCCGGTACGCCTTTTTTACCCGCGTGCTCGGCGCGGTAGGCGCAGCGAAGGTGGCGCTAGGACACCAGGCCGATGATCAAGCCGAAACGGTGCTCATGAACCTTCTCCGGGGGACGGGACCAGCGGGGCTTAAAGGAATACCGCCGGTGCGCGGGCCGTTCGTGCGGCCGCTTATTGAGGTGCGGCGCGCGGTCATCGAGGCCTACTGTGCCTCCCGGGGACTTAAAACCTGTTACGATGCCTCAAACATCCAGACGGCTTACCGCCGGAATAAGATCCGTCACGAACTCCTTCCGCTGCTGGAGCGAGAGTATAATCCGGCGCTTGTACCTGCTCTTGGTCGCCTGGCAGCGGTTCTCCGGGAAGAAGAGGAATTCCTGGCGGCGGAAGCCGCGAAGGTTTACACTGGCCTCCGCAGTGTCGCGGCGGCGGGCGTTTATTTTGACGGAGATGCCCTTGCTTTGTTGCCCCGGGCGATAGCCCGCCGGGTGGTGCGTCTGGCTTACCGGGAAGTAACGGGAAGCGTTTACGACCTTGATTTCCTCCATACAGAGGAGGTGCTAAGGTTGCTGGAGCGCACCACCGGCAGGGAAGTGGCTCTGCCCCGGGGGGTGAAGGCGGTCCGGCTTCACCGGCGACTACTTTTCAGAACTGGTGAGCTACCAGTGGTTCCTGACTTCTGCTATCCGCTTCCTGTTCCCGGTGTAGCCGTCATTAGGGAACTAGGAATGGCCGTTAAGGCCGAGCTTGTGGCTCCCGGGAGGGACCCTGCCACCTTGCCGCCGCAGGAAACACTCCTCGATTATGAACAGGTAAAGCCCCCTCTCTTCGTGCGGCAGCGCTGCCCGGGGGACTTCTTCTATCCCTTAGGCTACCCGGTGCCCGTACGGCTCAAGGACTTCTTTATCAACCAGAAAATCCCGCGTTACCAGCGGGATAAAATCCCCCTCGTTGTTGATGCTACCGGTATCTTATGGGTTGCCGGTGTGCGCCCGGCAGAGTCGGCGCGGGTAACCTCTCAGACGAGGCGCTGTCTTCACCTAGAGCTCATTTCCCTGGAGAAAAACGAGTTATAATTAATCGGTTTGCGGGGAAAAGCAGGAAAAAATTTACCCTCCGGCGAAGAATCTATATTAAGGCTCCCATCTGCGGTGTTATGGGCTTGTAAAAGAATTGTGGCTGTGGTATAATTTATTGGTT
>NZ_JBRAIN010000038.1:8467-15617 GCF_052743955.1 Thermodesulfitimonas sp. | reverse complement strand
GCTTGAAAACTTAAACTTTTTGAAATCTCCTGTTGACATTTTACCGTGAGTCTTTCGGTACTGATAACAGGACCAGAACTGTGCTTCCTGCGGGTTACACCCCCTTTTCCCCGTTAGGTATCTAACTTCTCCCGGTTTTGGAAAGCGAGCTGGGACAGCTCGTCGTACTGGCGTCGCTCTTTGTAACCTTCTTCCGCTAAGAAAGCAGCATAGCGCCGCTCCTTTACCTTTTCTACGGTTAGCCGTTCCTGTCGCGCCGAAAGGACCGCCGCCCGGCACGCATCCACCTGCGCCACGGCTTCCTTGAGCTTCGCCGCTTCCGCTTTTAACCGTTCACGTAAGAGCTGGCGGTAAACCGCCCACTGCTGAAGCTCCGTAAGGGTTCTCCCGCTACCCTCTAAGCTCGCCTGGTATTCCGCCGCACAAGATTGGTACGCGGTTTCTTTTTCCTCAAGGCGGCGCTGCGCCTCGGCAAGGGTTTGAATCTGCTGTTCTTCTTTCACCGCGCGGTACTTCAGAACCGGCTCCAGGCGAAAGTTAAACCGTCCCACGGGCTTACTACCCCCTTTCGATGCTAAGCAGCCGTTCCACAGCCTCGTCGTAAGCGGTATATTCGTCCGGCCCCTGACGGAGGAAGTCGTTAATCTGGTCGTGGACCGCGATGGCCCGGTCGATAGTCGGGTTGGAGCCGGCAACATAGGCCCCGATGTTAATCAAATCCTCAGCCTGCCGGTAGGCGGCCATCAACTCCCGCTGGCGCCCGGCAGCCTGCCGGTGCTCAGGAGTCACCACGCTCGGCATCAACCGGCTAACGCTCGCCAGCACATCGATTGCCGGATAGTGGTTGGCGACCGCCAATTCGCGCTTGAGAACGATATGCCCGTCCACGATACTTCGAACTGCGTCGGCTACCGGTTCGTTCATATCGTCGCCCTCTACCAGTACCGTGTAGAACCCGGTAATCGACCCGGATTCACTGTTGCCTGCCCGTTCCAAGAGGCGGGGCAGAAGAGCAAAGACCGAGGGCGGATAACCCCGCGTCGTCGGGGGCTCGCCAACCGCAAGCCCTACTTCGCGCTGGGCTAACGCAAACCGGGTCACCGAGTCCATCAGGAGTAAAACATCCCCCCCGGTATCGCGGAAGTACTCGGCAATTGTCGTGGCGACAAAAGCCGCCCTAAGCCGCAGGAGTGCAGGCTCATCCGAGGTGGCCACCACTACCACCGACTTCCGCAACCCTTCCGGGCCCAAATCCTTTTCGATGAACTCGAGAACCTCACGCCCCCGCTCACCCACCAGTGCAATCACGTTTACATCTGCGCTCCCGAACCGGGCGATCATCCCTAACAACACACTTTTCCCCACCCCGCTACCGGCAAAGATCCCGAGGCGCTGCCCGCGCCCGCACGTAATGAAGCCGTCGATCGCCCGCACACCGGTAGCGAAGACCCGGTCGATACGCCGCCGGGCCAAAGGCGAAGGCGGACGGTTATTAACCGGCATCGGGATACCCCAGGGCAGAGGACGCCCGTCAATCGGTTCGCCCAGGCCGTTTAAAATCCGGCCTATCAAGTGTTCGCCGACACGTACGGTAAAGGCCCGCCGGCGCGGTTCAACCCGGCAACCAGGGCAGACCCCGGTAAGCTCCCCGTAAGGCATGAGCAGAACCACATCCTCCCGAAAACCAACCACTTCGGCCATAACTGGTTGGCCTTCTGGAACATCGATCATGCAAACTTCACCGACAAAAGGTTTAAAGCCCTTCACCTCAAGCGTCAGGCCTACCACCTTAGTCACTACGCCAATCTGCCGCAAAAGGCTCGCCTGCTGTACTCTTTGCCGGTACACCGCCAGGTTGACCATGCTCTTCTACCCCTTAAGCTCCTCTAACAACATTGCCCACCGTGATGCCAGTGTAGCGTCAACCACTCCCTCACCAGTATCGATAACGCAGCCGCCCCGCTCCACCGCAGGATCTGGGAGAATCCGCAACACGGCCTTATCCGGTAATAAGGCCTCAAACTGCGGACGTGCCTGCTGGCAAATAGCAAGGTCGTCCGGATGGACAAGTACTAACACCTGCGGCCGGTCGCGCACCAGTGTCAGCGCCTCTTTTATAATCGCCAGGACTACCTCCTGGTTCGTTTTAAGTTCCGCTGCTACTATCCGCTTGGCCATCTCCTGAGCAAGTTCGATAATCTCCTTCTCTAGCCGGTCAATTGTCGCCGTTCGCTCGGCCTCGGCTGCCGCCAAAACCGCGCGCGCTTGCTCTAAGATTCCCCGGGCGCTTTCTTCCCCGCGCGCCACGCCGTCCCGGAAACCCGCCTCAAATCCCTCTCGATACGCCTGTTCCCGGATCCTGGCCGCCTCTTCCTTCGCCTCGGCAATAATCTGCGCTGCAGCGTCAGCCGCATCGGCCCCGGCCTTTCCCGCCTCCGCCTCTCGGGAGTCTAGGTATCCAGCGGCCGCAACGTTGAGCTCCCGCAGTACCAAACGTCGGTAAGTCCTACCGTCCAGGCTAACTCCTTTCAAAACCCGCTGGCTATAAGATGAGGGCATCCTCGCCACCCCGCGCGATGATGATTTCACCGCTATCCTCTAACGCCCGAATTACCTTAACGATCTTTTGCTGCGCTTCTTCCACCTGTCTCAGCCGCACCGGGCCCATGAACTCGAGTTCGTCCTTAAGCATTTTCGCCGCCCGCTGGGACATGTTCTTAAAGATCCGGTTCTTAACCTCTTCCGTAGCCCCCCGGAGCGCTACCGCCAGGTCTTTGGTATTAACCTCCCGCAAAACCCGCTGGATCGAGATATCGTCGAGTTTCACGATATCCTCAAACATGAACATCCGTTTCCGGACCTCATCCGCGAGGGCCGGATCCTCATTTTCGAGACTTTCCAGGATGCTCTTTTCCGTAGCCCGGTCAACCATGTTGAGAATACCAACAAGGGACTCGATACCCCCAGCCTGGGTTTGTTCCACAGAAACCACGGTCATCATCTTATGTTCCAAAACCCGCTGGATCTCGTCCACAATCTCCGGGGAGGTTCGCTCCATTGTCGCAATCCGCTTAACGATCTCCACCTGCATTTCTTGTGGCAGAGACGATAGGATCGCTCCCGCCTGTGAAGGCTCAAGGTACGAAAGCACGAGCGCAATGGTCTGCGGGTGCTCATCCCGCAAAAAGCGAAGCAGGTGTTTCGGGTCGGTCTTCCGGAGACTGGCGAAAGGAACGATCGCCGCGCTCTGCATCAAACGCCGGAGTATCTCGTCCGCCTTTTGCGGCCCCACCACTTTCTCCAAAATTTCCCGGGCGTTCTTAACGCCGCCCTGAATCAGTTGCGCCCGGACCTGCTTAAGTTCCAGAAACTCATCAAGAACGGAATCCCTTACTTCCGGTGGCACCCGGCCTAAATTAGAGATGGTGTACGTAAGGCGCTCGATTTCTGACTCCGGAAAATGCTGCTTCAAAACCTTTGCCGCCAAATCCGCACCGAGGGTCAGAAGCAACACCGCTGCTTTTTGCCGTCCTTTCAATTTCGCCTGCGCCAACTAAACCCACCTCTTGTGATGTCAAAGCTTATTCTTCAGAGAGCCAGATCCGAATCACGTCCGCTACCTCTTCCGGGTTCTTCTGCGCGGTTTCTTTGACCTGGATGAAGCGCTCGTCCGTTTTGGGAGGCGGCGTTACCCCTACTTGCACCGGAATAACCTCTTCGATCAGCGGCGCTTCCGGCTTCAAACTACGTAGCCACCGCATAAAGAGCAGGAAAAAGATCAACACCGCGAGGCCGATAACCCCTTGCTTTACCAGGGTCATGATTTGCTGCTGCCGGGCTTCCTTTTTCGCCTTTGCTTCCGCCGCCGCCATTTCCGCCTCTAATTTCTTCTGGTAGCTCTTATCAAACGCGATACTTGCTACCTGGATCTGGTCACCACGTGCAGGATCATAACCAATCGCGTTCGCTACCACATCCTGAATACGCTGGATAGCGGCGTTATTCAGGCTGCCATCTACCACCACCGAAGTAGTAAGTCGCCGCAACCGTCCGGGTACCTCGATCACCTTCTCTTCGCGCTGCCCTACTTGGTAATTACGCGTTAGCTCTTGTTTCGTATAACCCTGACTACCGCTGCTTCCCGAGGGATAGGTAGGGACGAGGTTAGAGCCCGTTCCCGGAATGCCGGCAGCAACGCCAGAATTGTTCTGTTCGGTAACGGTATGTTCGCTTACTACCGCCGGATTGCCGTAGGCAATAGTGGTTACCGTCTCCCGCTGGCTAAAATCAAAGTCGGCATTGACCACCGCCACAGCTTTATCGGGTCCTAAAACCTTTGTCAGCATCGCCGTAACCCGCTTTTCAAGCTCCCGCTCGTAAGCCCGCTCGAGTTCTTGCTGGTTTTTAAGTACCCGGGATTGCGCGCTACTCGCCATATCCTCGGTCAGGAGATTACCCGCCATATCGATAACGTGAACGTCTTCCGGCTTTAACCCCTCCACTGCGCCACAAACAAGGGCAACAATTCCTTCCACTTCTTCCGGCTTCAAATGCGCCAGGGGTTTAAGTTTAAGCGCCACCGAAGCGGAAGGCTTTTGTTGTTCCTCAACAAAAACACTCTTCTGGGGAATTACCAGGTGAACGCGGGCCTGCTCAACTCCAGCAAACTGGACAATTGTCCGTCGCAATTCCTCCTGAAGCGCCCGCTGGTAATTTACCTGTTGTTCAAAATCGGTAATGCCCAACTTTGTCTTCTCAAAGAGCTCAAAACCTAAGCCTCCTCCCGATAAGGCACCACTCGCGGCTAAATTTGCCCGAACCTTATAAACCTCTTTTTTCGGCACGAGAATAGTACTCCCACCATCGGTCAGGCGGTAAGGTACCTTCATTCCGTCTAACTTCTGAATAATGGCCCCCGCATCTTCCGGTCGTAGACCGGTAAAAAGCGGCGTATAATTGAGCTGCGTCAAAACGGCACTAAGGTAAAAAACCGCTGCCACAAAAGCGACAGCAGCCAGGACGACGACAGCTTTCCGCGTCGCGCTAAAGGCCTGCCAGCGATTCTTAAGCTGAGCCAGCAGGTCACGCAGATTCACTGCCCAGCACCTACCCCCCGTAAGTTTGTTAAACCGGGCGCCGTTTATAGCAGCGAAGCTTTATTTGGCTTGGTCTACCCACTCAACCCGGATACGGCGCGCGGATGATTTCATCTACCTATTGAATTCCTAAATCTGCATTCGGGAAATCTCCTGGTAAGCTTCGAGGATCTTGTTACGTACCTGTACGGCCAGTTCAAGCATCAAGCGTGCTTCTTCGGTGGCCAGCACCACCTGGTGAATGTCTTGCACCTCTCCGGTAAGGAAACCCTTGATCGCCTTATCCGCGTTTAGTTGTGCCCCGTTCACCTCATTAATCATCCGGTTCAGTAACTCACTAAACGAACCGCCACCTACCTTTTCGGTTTGCACCTCCGGCGCTACTGGTAACGCGCCCACGCGGGTTATCTCCACCCTCGCACCTCCCTCGAAAATCGTTCAACCTTTAATACGGGCAGACTTTTAGAGCCCGTTCTGCGTTCAACGTTTATTTTCATTCTTTGGTAGCGCGGCTTTATTGTCGTAAACGGCTCCTTAAAAGGAGCAGCTATTTAACTGATAGGGCACCGCCGCTCAACCACGGCCTATATCGAGGGCGCGCTGGGCAATATCCTTCGCCGCTTCAAATACGGTAGCATTTGCCTCGTAAGCCCGGGTTGCCCCGATCATATCAACCATTTCGTTCGCCACGTTAATATTCGGGTAGCGCACATAACCTTGCGCGTCGGCGTCCGGATGCGAGGGGTCATGAACGAGTAGAGGCGGACTCGTATCTCGCAGGATCGCTGTAACCGCTACTCCCGCACCCTTAAAGCCGGTGGCCGCAGCTTCGAGCCGCTGTGCGAAAACCGGAACCTGGCGCTGGTAAGGGCCTCCTTCTGCCGTCCGGGTTGTGTGGATGTTGGCGATGTTATTAGCGATAAGATCAAGCCGCAGCCGTTCGGCAGTCAGACCCGAACCGCTGATCGCAAAGCTATCAAAAAACCGCACGCCGCTTCACCTACCTTCCACCGGAAATGACGTACCGGAGTGAACTGAACTTGCCGCTGATAAACCTAACCGCTGCCTGATAAGTGAGGTTATTGGTAACCAGGTTAACCATTTCTTCCTCTATGTCCACGTTATTACCATCGGTTCGCTGGGTGGTAGTAGTGGTAACCCGCTTTACCTGGGGCGTAACTGAGGATAATGAACTTGAACCGATATGGCGCGGGTCCGTGGTTTTAAGGGCGAGAGGTTCGCCGCCCACGGCCTGCCGGAGTGCAGCTTCAAACTCTACCGTACCTTTTTTGAAGCCCGGCGTGTCTGCGTTGGCGATATTATCCGCAATAACGCGCTGCCGCAGGGCGGCGGCGTCGAGCGTTTTGGCGAGGGCCACCTTGACCGGATCGTTAAAGATGCTCACGCAGGGCACCCCCATCATCCGCTATCTAACCATTTCCATGGTCAGGTTTCGACATAACTTCCCCAATTCCTGCATATAGAGAAAAAAATTTGTTGTTTGTTGAAAAAATAAGCCGTGACCAGAAATGGTCCTTTCCGGTCACGGAGGAATATATTCTGCCACAAGAGGAAGCTAAAGCTATATCTTCTTGAGTTTTTTCATAATGCGGTAGGTCAGCGTAATCGCTTCCGCCCGCGTCAGATTACCATTGGGATCAAAAACAAGCTTCTTACTCTTCGGGTTTGCGCTCGGCTTCCCTACAATTAGCTTCGCCCGGTGGGCTGCTAAGACAGAAGCAGCCGCCCACGGCGCTATCTGGTCAGCATCCTCAAAAATTCTGCTAAGCTCCGCCCGTACCTTTTCCCCATCGTCCATGAGCCGCAGGTTAGCGACCCGCGCTAGAATCACCGCCGCCTCCTGCCGCGTAAGTTTGTTCTGGGGCCTAAAGGTCTTATCGCTATAACCGGTGATTATACCATTCCGGGCGGCAGTCTCTACGTACTGCACCGGCAGGTGCGCCGCATCGAAGATGTAAACACCACCGCTGACACTGCTGTAGCCTAAACCGAAGTAAGAAGCATCGATATCTGCGGGCCACGCTTGGTAAAAC
>NZ_JBRAIN010000038.1:0-8367 GCF_052743955.1 Thermodesulfitimonas sp. | reverse complement strand
GTAGCCTAAACCGAAGTAAGAAGCATCGATATCTGCGGGCCACGCTTGGTAAAACGGCACCTTTTCTCCGCTTCCGCCTCCGAAAGTATCTGTAAAGATCTGCTCGCTTTCGCTTGCCGGCGCCTTCGTTAAGGAATAACCCAAACCTCTGACCAGCATCGTTGCAAACTCAAGCCGATTTACATTCGTACCAAGTCCAAAATAGTTATCCGTCCGCCCGAGCGGAAGCACTTCAGCCAAGCCTTTAGCCCAGAGTGGCAGAACACACGGCGTGGACCACCCGTAAGTCGGATTGTTGAAATCCTCAAAGAAGCGCTGCGCCAAGAAAACAGCGTAGTAGCCGGTTCCGCTGCCACTAAACTGGAAGGGCGCTGTAATGGTGTTATTCTTGCTATTGGTAAGACCTCCTAAAATGATATTCCCCGCCGTTGCGTCCCATTTATAAATACCGCTCGTCACAGTAACCGTAGGCGAATACCAAATGGCCAATTGGTCCGTCACCGCCGGGTTAACACTTGAATCGTAGGATAGGGTAAGCTGCCCAGGGTAAAGCAAGTAAGCACCCTGCGCCACAGAAATCCGGTAAATGTTACTTACCAGAACATAACTGCGGGGGTCAAGACTTCCACCGCCGCCCAAATAAACAGTGAAAGCAACGCTTTGATCGCTTACCGGAAGTTTATATTGGTCAACCAATATGTTGTTCTTGGGATAGCTTAGCACGAGCATCCCGTTAAAAGCGCTGATCTTGCCCGTTGCCGGCAAAGCACTTACCGCGTACGAAGTTCCCGAAGTTACCGGCACCGCAGTAGCCCCAAACGCCGCCGGCGAGAAGGCTAAGAGGAGTAGAATCATTGCCCCCAAACAGAGTGCTTTCGCGTAGCCGCGCAAAACAACCACCCCTTCACGTGTCGGTTTCAGATGACCCGTGATTTTAATCGGCACAAAAGCAATCGGTCTTGATATCTTTGATTACAGCCTTTCATCAAATTCCGACCCGCAGCCTATCATTTAAGGGCCTCTTAGCCCCCTATCACCAGGACCTTTTTCCTATTTTCATACTCAACCCCGGAAAAATGTGCCGAAAGACTTACTAATGAAGTAGAAGGCAGGAAAGGAGGGATGAGAGCCCCGCGGCGAATCTGTAAACCTTCGTATCAGTGTACCAACAGATTAAGGCGCGGCGCAGCTAATATCGTTTGCGACGAAAGGAGGTAGTTACTTATGCGGAAAACAATAATGATTGCCGTTACCGTAGCGGTTCTCACGCTTATTTACGCCATCCTTGCTTGGGCCAGCCCAACCGGAAATAGCTGCTCAAGTTCGACCTGCGATTGTACCTACCAGAATAGCACTTGCACCAGCGTCTACCAGAACCAAGATAAAGATGCCGCTGACGAAGATGCTTACGAAGATGAAGATAACGACGTAAAAGAAATCCGGACCGAGATGGAAGTGAAGGCTAAAAATAAGGGCGAGGCCAGGCTACTACGGGAAAAGATTCGCGCCAGGGTTAAAAACCCAGCTGCACGGCTCGCCCTCTGGGAGGAATTAAAGGCGATGTGTGCGGACGAAGAGGAAGCTGCCGCGACCGTAGCCGAAATGATCTACGATAACCCGCAGGACAAAGAAGCTTACAAGGAGTTTGCTAAGCTCTGGCGGAAGCAGCACAGGGAACAAGTTTTTGTCTTCGCCTTCGGTCAAAAGATGGCCTTCGACGTACCGCCTCAGCTCGTGCAGGCAAGAACGTTTATGCCTATCCGGGCCATCGCCACCAAACTGGGAGCCGATGTTTACTGAGACCCGCAGACGCGCACCATAACCATCAGGAAGGGCGAAAAAACCATTATTCCTGTGGCCAACGTACCCCGGGCCAAAATAGACGACGAAGAGGTTAAACTCGGTGTCCCACCGGAGATTACCAACGGGCGAACCATGGTTCCGCTCCGCTTTGTGATGGAGCAGCTCGGTGGGAATGTCACTTGGATCCAGGACGCCCAAACGGTGGTAATCAATTGACGGCGGCGCAGTAAACAAGCCGCATTCAGCGGAGGCCCCGGAACCCCGGGGCCTCCTTAAAATTATTTGGCGAAGTAGATCAACACCCGCCGCACCGCCTTGATCACCTCTTCTACGTCCGCATCAGTCATCGCCGGGTAGAGCGGCAGAGTAAGAAGACGCTTATAGATGGCCTCGGCCTTCGGGCAAGGCGGCCCTTGGTGCAGTGTGCAGACGGTCGGGTCGCCGATCCACCCGTAGAGCGGGTGCAGGTAAACAGGGAGATAGTGGACGCCAACCTTAATCCGCTCCGAAAGCAGGGCCAGGAAAATCTGGCGTCGGTCAGCGTGAAGTCGCTCGAGGTTGAGTTTCAAAACGTAAAGCTGCCACGCCGGCACCGCGTCCGGATGGACCTTCGGAAGCTCCACGTACGGAAGGTCGGCAAAAGCCTCGTTATACCGGGCGGCAATTTCCCGCCGCCGCTTTAGAAAAGTCTCGAGTTTTGCTAGTTGTGCCAATCCCAAAGCTCCCTGAAGCTCCGTTGGCCGGTAATCGCAACCTAATTCCTGCACCTCATAGTGCCACGGCCCCTCGCCCGCCAGCACCAGGTCCCGCACATCCCGGACCTCCCCCCGGTCAGTAAAGAGGCGGAGCCAGCGGTAGGTATCTTCATCGTTTGTCACCACCATCCCGCCGTTCCCAGTGGTAATAACCCCGTCCTGGTGAAAGCTGAAGGCCGCCGTTACCCCAAAATTCCCCGCCTGCCTACCACGGTACACCGCTCCTAACGCCTCGGTTGCATCCTCGATGAGCAACAGGTTATGCTTGTAGGCAAGCTCCTGCAACGCCTCCAGCGCGCACGGGAAACCCGCAAAGTGGGTGGCGACCACCGCCCGGGTTTTCTCCGTAATATTCATCGCCACCAGCGCCGGATCAATGGTGAGCGTCTCCGCGTCAATATCGGCAAAGACGGGCCGCGCCCCCAAGTACAGAACCGCACTCCCAACGGCCGGGGAAGCGAAAGGCGAAAGAATAACCTCATCCTCGCGGCTGATCCCCGCCGCGTAGTAGGCCGCGTGCAGTGCCGCCGTACCGGTTGCTACCGCCACCGCGTACCGCACGCCCAGAAGCTGGGCAAACCGCTCCTCGAACTCCCGCACCCGCGGCCCGGCGGCCAGCCGCCCGCTTCGCAGTACCGCCACCACCGCTTCCACATCGCGCTCGTCGAGGTGCGGCAGGCTCCACGGAAGCTGGGTTTCCCGGACCGGCTCTCCCCCAGCAATAGCAGGAAGTCCCGGTGCGGCGATCCTTTCCGTCTCTTCTCGGCGCAAAACAATTCCCTCCCGCATCATATCCCGCCAAACAGGCAGTATTTTCCCAAGCCTGGCTAAAATTATAATTATATCCTCTGAGCCGAGCAAGCGGCAATTTAAACAAGCGGTAGCGGCATTAAAATTTACAGCCCGTGGCGGCACCTCTCTGCGCTCGCCGCAGGGCGCAAAAGCGCGTCCATAGCGGGAATACACACTTGCTGGAACAAGAAATTGCGACGAATGCCACCAGTGGAACCCGCGCCAGCAGCCCCGGCATTAAATCTTTCGTGAGGGAAAAGAGCGTTTCACCTGCATTATAAATATAACCGGCTCATAAAACTCCAACCAAGTCGTTACTTTGACTATACCTCGGGCCTAGGTTTAACGCACAGAATAATGAAACCAAAGGCATACTCGGCGCCAACACGCTCTCCTAATTCTCTGAGCATCTCAACCATCTGCGGATCATTATCCGTCAAATGGCGCACATACATATCTATCCCTGGTATGCCCCAATAAGGCTGTAGAAAAAGCCCTCTTGTTTCTTTGATAATAAACCCTTCTTTCGTTAACATATCTACTGCTTCATAAAAGGTAAACTCGCGAATATGATCGAAACAGCACTTAAAATCGGGGTAGCCGAGCATCCCGTTAACCCTTAAGTGAAGACTATCCCGGTTAGGCGAAGTAACAACAAATAAACCACCTGGCCGCAGAACCCGGAATGCTTCCTTTATAGCCTTTTGTGGCTCGGGCAGGTGTTCTATTACTTCCTTAGCGAGTACGATATCGAAAGAATAATCAGGAAATTCTAGATTCATTGCGTCCATGGGAATAAACCGGAAATTTGGTCTATCACCAAATGCCTGCCTGGCCCGTGCTATAGCCTCCCCAGACAAATCCGTGCCAACAAATTCCGCACCTTCACCAACGTAAGGGGCACTGCCCCTTACCCCGCAACCGACCTCCAATATTCTCTTGCCTGTTACCGGAGTGATTAGCTCTATCACGTGTCTATTTAGCTCAGAATCCCTTACCTTATCCTATAAACACACATTGTTATATGCGCTCTCTGAAGCGTACCGTTGATCCATTAACTGCTTAATCTCCGCTACCGATAAAGAAGAGTAATCCGTAATATTTGAGGCGTGACCGGGAGAATCACCTTTAGTAACCCTCTCTCCCGACATTTTGCCCCAATATCCGATAATCAATCCGTTAGCGGCGGAATAAGGCCTTCCGTAATCCAACCCCAGAACTTCCTGCCAGGGTACTTCCACCCATTCGTTAGCCGCAGAGACACGCTTCAAGCCATAACATTCCGTAAAGGAAAGTCTACCGTCGGCAAGCATCTTGTCCAACTCCGGATTATAACCTACGGGTAACGTTACCACCATCTTCCCTTCATGAGATAGTACCCCCTTTAATATCTCTAACGCCCGTAATAGCTTCTCTGCTTCTTCTACGTACCCACCCCCGCCGACGTGCTTAAGGGCAGAAATACTTATAATCAAGTCGTATTTCTTAGATGGAACAAAATCCACGCCATCTTCGTTTAATATGCCTAGAGCCTTTTCGTATTTATCTAAAATATCGTGCGATACAGGGAAATAACGTGACAAAACGTTACCCACTTCGAGAATCCTTTTGTCTTGGGATTCTTTTACAATCCTCCAGATAATGGGTATTTCGACCGCTGCTTCATTCTCCCAAGTCCGGTTATCGTGATGATAGAAGTAGTAATAACTCTGTTCCCTAAACTCAAAAGTAAAGGCTTTGCTATATCGCTCCAGGTTCTGACTAAGCGTCGCCTTAACCTCCGGCTGGTGAAGGTCGAGAAGCAGGAAAAGCAACTCTAATATTTTGCGAGTAACAGCGGGAGAATCCAGATCCATTTGCCCCAACCTTTGTAAAGCAGGCAAAAAATACGTGTTATAGGTTATACTGCCGAGATATGCAGCAATAGCGCCATTGGAGTTGCCTTTTTTTCGGTAAATCTCAGCGGTAAGGAAGATCGGTTTGTAATTCCCCGTGCCGGGATCGCTGTAATACCACCCTATCGCTTCGCCTTTTTCCACGGCCTGAAGAGACTCTTGTAAAGCATCGTCGTAGCACCGCTGCTTCCAGTGGGCTATCCCGGTGAGGTAGCCAAGGTCAGTATAAGCCGGGTAGAGTTTTCTCCCGTCCCGGAGAAGCCCGATCGCCTCCTCGTAACGTCCCTGGTTGATAAGCGCTAAAGCAAGGTTCCGTAAAACCAGTGCCCGGTAAGGATCCGGCGCCTCCCGGTACGCCGCCTGAAAAGCGGTAATCGCTTCCTTCGGTCTTCCTGTCGCCAAAGCATCCACAGCTAAAAGGTGGTGGTAGTGGTAGGCAGGAATCTCCGGGATGTTGCGCCCAAGCAATCTTCGACGACGCTTTTCCGCCAGGAATTGGGGGCGGATAATCCGGACAGGCGCCCACCGTCCTTGGTAAAAAAGAGGCACTCTATCTGCGGGTGCCGGTATCTCTTCCACTACCCGTTTGGAAAGAAACCGGGTAGAAGGCACTACCAGGTTCTCTAAACCCCACGCGTCGAGAGGGATTACTTCCAGAAAAGTCACCTTTTCTTCCGGGCTAAAGAAAACCTTTTCGAACGCCTCTCGATCTTCCACCGCCAAAGTTTCTCCCTCTTCTAACAACAATAACTTAGTTTCCGGACTTAAACCCTGTAATTCCCCCAGAGAAAGGGGCACCAACATACTCTCAGGATTCATAAAACTCAAGCTCCGCCGCGTTTCCTCCGCTAACTGCGCCTGCGTTGGCGCAATGAAAAAGCAGATGGCAAAATCGCCCCCCGGAATTTCCCAGGAGATGGGCTGGTGACGTAAACTTTCCAGCTGCCTTTTTAAAGCTTGGGCTGCCTCCCGCCAAGAAGAGCCGTGAGGCTTTAGTTCCGCTACCAGACAAGCATAACCGTCCCTTTTACAACTCGCCCCTTCAGTTATTAACCGAAAAACCCTAGTCTCAGAAATTCCTAAGTCTTCTTTTTCTTGACAAAGACAAAAATCCGGTTCTGGGAGCAAATCCTCTTCAAGCTGCTCGAGCAGTCTTAACTCGAGCAGTCTTAAATGGCCTTCTTCTACCTCACCTAAACCCCAATCTCGTGAGCCGCGGTTTAAAAGCCCTAAGTTGACCCCTTCACCGAAAAGGGCCAAAGCAAGCTTTCGGTTAAACTCCGCCTCTGGGGTCCGGGTAAAAAACTCCCCCGCAAAAACCACTTTTAAAGCCTCTTTCGCTTCAGGTCGGTACTCTAAAACCCTTAACCCCATTTTAATAGCCCCTTCCTAAGGTTCTAAGTACTTTCTCAGTTCCTGCATCGCCACCGCCGCTGCTCTCTCCCACGTCCACTTTGCCACCACATCCTCACGCGCCTTTCGGCCTCTTTGCCGCGCTTCCTCACGGTGCTCGAAAACATAGCGCATAAGCTCGCGAAGGTGCTCTATACTGGGTTTTGCCCAGCGGTGCCCCCGGAAAACCGGGATGTCTACATCCTCCGGAATATCTTCTAACCCCTCGATCTCGATCAGAAAACTATTTTCCTCATTCATAAACTCCAAGTTGCCACTCCATTTCGTCCCGATAGTAGGCAGACCGCAGGCCATTGCCTCCAAATACGGCCGGCCCCATCCTTCCCCGCGTGAGGGTAACACAAAAGCATCACAGGCGGTATAAAGCCCAGGCATCCGGTCAGCCTCGATATGTCCTTTAAGCAGAACTATTTCCGGGATCTTATCTAAACTGAGACCCAACCGATGCCGAATAAAGGAAAAGATTCGCTTTTCGATCGTCCCTGGCCGGCTTTGGGCGAGTTTATATACTTTAAGCAGAAGTGCCACGTCTTCCTCCGGCCGAAACTCTGTGAGATAAGCAGTAAGCAAGATATCCCAACCTTTACGGTCCTGCAAGTCAAAGCTGGATAAGAAGACAAATCCTTTCCCGCCACGAATATCAAGTGGCTTTGCTTGGGGGTTATAAACTTCGGGATCAATTCCTTCAGGCACTACCCGCAATTTCTCGCGCTTTACCCCGGAAGAGCTAAACGTTTCCACATTAAACTTCGAGGGAACCCAGATCTCGTCAAGCCAATCCCAATACATTGCCCATTCTGGTTTAAGGCGATCTGTTTCAAACATTGTCCGCCCGATATTCACCGCGCCGCGGACCCTATCATCAAGAGCAGCCGCCGGGAGATGATGAATCACTACCGACCGTTCAGGCTCTACAAGCCGCTCTAAAAATTGAAGCTCCTTTCGCTCTGCTGGTGCCAAAATCTTTTTCGTATCTTCTTTTAAGCCTTCAGGAATCACTTTAAGATTTAGGCCCTTTCGGTTAAGAAGAAAAATAAAGCCTCTGGCCTCATCACCGTAGCCGCTCGCCTCATAAATATGACCTCGCCAGATAACCTCCCTTTGAGAAAGAGCGGCCCCTTTTTTCCGTCCTACAACCAGCACATCCCACTCTTTACTTTTTTCCATAACCCCGGTTTTCAAAATGCTGAAATGTAATGCCCGTAAAATAGCTTCCAAAAGAACCGGTGGATAAGGACGGACGTGCGTAATGTCTAACCAGAAGATGTGAAGGTGGACCTCCGGTTTAAGGAAGTTGGGTGTCTGGATCGCGATGACCCCACCATCCTGCAGAGACCGGGCGCAATAGTAGAGTAGCCTTACTGCCTCGGGTCCAGGGAGGTGCTCAATGATATGGCCGAGCATAATCCCATCATAAATCTGCTGGTTTTGCCTTAAAAATTCTAGCGCCGAGGCTACATGAACACGCAAGCCTTTGGCCTGCGCCTTCTCCACCACCGCAGGGTCGAGGTCAATCCCTTCTCCCTCGATACCTACCTCCCGCAACATTTCTAAGAAAAGGCCCTGGCCACAGCCGATATCCAGCACCCGGCGGCAACCCCGGAAAAAAGGTAAAATCTCCTCTTTTATCTGACGGGAAAACTGGGAATCCCCTTCAAAGGCGTGGGCGATCGCCGCGGTTATCCTTGCCAGCTCAGCCTCCTCTTCCA
>NZ_JBRAIN010000037.1:9691-15735 GCF_052743955.1 Thermodesulfitimonas sp. | reverse complement strand
GATCCTTACGGGTTAGGAGGATCGGTTTGGATAAAAAGAAGGGTGGAAAAAAGAAGCTTATCTTTTTTATGTGGGTCGCGGTGTTTTTGTGGGCCGCGGGTGCGGCCGCGGCCAAGATGTTTCTCTTAAAAAAAGCACCGTCTGCGGAACAAGGTCGCGCGGCAAAAGAGACCAAAGAAACGAAGCTGGAAACACTACAACTCGATAGCATCGTGGTCAATCTGGCCGACCAGGATGCCAGCCATTACCTCCGGATCACGCTGGTTTTGGCCTTTTCCGGTGGGGAAGAGGTCAAGAAGAAGCTGGAAGAAAAGAAACTTGCCTTCCGCGACCGGATTATTCAGTTGCTCCGTAAGAAGCACTATGCTGAAGTAATTGCCCCGGATTATACCGAAAAACTAAAAAAGGAAATTATCAGCACCCTCAGACAGAGCGAGGGAGGGCAGTTGGGAATTAGCGACCTTTATATCACCGAGTATTTAGTGCAGTAGGTGAAGAAGTGATGATGACGGAAGAAGAAATCCGGCGGTTTCTTAAGAACTTGGACCGCGAGGCAACCACGCCGGTAACGAAAGTTCAGTTCCCGCCTCTTGAGGGTAAGCCTGCACGCGGGCTGACGGTAAAAACGGGTATCCGCTTCTTAGAAGAGGTGAAAGTGGATCTGGTTGTAGAACTCGGCGAGGCTACGATAAAGGTCCGGGAACTGCTGGATCTGAAAGAGGGCTCAGTGATCGAGCTGGACCGGGCGGCGGGAGATGCTGCCGACCTGGTGGTAAATAACCAGAAATTTGGGCTGGGCGAGGTTATTGTGCTCAACGATATGTTTGCTGTTCGGGTGAGCGCTATCCATTCACCGCGCGGGGGGCAAGCCGACGGTACGGCTGGTGAGGGTGGCACCGATGGGTAGTGAGCTTTTTTGGGCGGTGGTCCGACTTTTAATTTGCTTGCCTATAATCCTGGTGCTGATCTATCTTGTGTTGCGCTATGGGCTTTCCCACCGTCTTTTGCCGGTACGCTCGGGCCGGCACATCAGGATTATGGAGCAGGTTCCCCTCGGACCAAAGACAATCATTAGCCTGGTAAAAGTAGGCGAAAGGTGTTACCTCCTGGGGCACGGGGAGGGGACCGTGACCGTTCTGCGGGAGGTTGAGGGAACCTTTCCGGAGGAGCCGGAGCCGGGAAACCCGGGATTCGACCAGGTTATCGCCATGAAGATTCGTCAGGCAATGCGGCGCGGTTAAAACTGGGGGAGGGGCTTCCCAAAATGCGGGGTGGGTGGTGCATAGCGCTTCTTATTCTGGGCCTGGTAGCCTTTGGTTCTCCCGCCATGGCCCAACCGGTGGGAGTACCCGCGGTAAATCTTTCTGTGGGTCAAGCTACCACGCCGCAACAGGTTGTGGACAGCGTTAAGCTCCTCCTCCTTTTAACGGTTCTGGCTCTGGTGCCGGCTTTTTTGGTCATGATGACCTCCTTTACCCGGATCGTCATCGTACTTTCTTTCTTGCGGAACGCACTGGGGACGCACCAGACGCCGCCGAACCAGGTACTGATTGGGCTGGCGCTTTTTCTTACGGCGTTTATCATGGCACCCGTTTACAACCAAATCAACCGGGAAGCGATTCAGCCTTTTTTGAATAACCAGATCAATCAGGAGGAAGCGCAGAAGCGGGGGGCCGGGCCGTTGCGAGAATTTATGCTCAAGCAAACCCGGGAGAAAGACCTAGCTCTTTTTATTAGGCTTTCGGGGACGCCTCAGCCGCGTAACCGGAGAGAATTACCCCTGACGGTGGTGGTTCCGGCTTTCATCACCAGTGAATTAAAAACGGCCTTTACAATGGGCTTCTTGCTCTACCTGCCCTTTTTGGTTATCGATATGGCGGTAGCCAGTATCCTGATGTCGATGGGTATGTTCATGCTACCGCCGGTAATGATTTCGCTGCCCTTTAAGCTCCTGCTTTTTGTATTGGTAGACGGTTGGTATTTGGTGGTAAAGTCGCTGGTAGAAAGTTTCCGTTAAAGGAGCGTGGGTTATGTCCCAAACTCTTGCCGTCAATCTGGTTAGTCAGGCGCTCTTACTGGTGCTCGTGATCGCGGGGCCTGTTCTCCTCGTAAGTATGCTGGTAGGCTTTGTGATCAGCATTCTCCAGGCCACCACGCAGATCCAGGACCAGATGATATCCTTTGTGCCGAAAATTTTAGCCGTTTTCCTGACTCTAATTGTCTTTTTCCCGTTGTTTATCCGGCTGATGATCGATTTTACCAACAGGGTTTTTGGTCAGTTTCCAGCCGTAATGCAGTGAAAAAAGAGGGGTAGGGGTTTTTGCTGGATTTTACTTTTCTGGCGGCGTTTCTGCTAGTGTTTGCCCGAATTAGCGGTTTTATGGCCGTTTTCCCCATCTTTATCCCAGGGGTGCCGGCGCTGCTGCGGCTTGGTCTGGCTTTAATCCTGGCGCTTATCGTGACTCCGGTGGTGGCAAAGGGCTTTACCGTAACGACGGCGGGAGGCTACCTTTTCGCCCTGGCTAACGAGATCCTTTTCGGCTTGGCCACTGGTCTTACCGCAGCGCTGGTCTTTTACGCGCTACGGATGGCTGGACAGTTAATGGGCATTCAGATCGGTTTTGCCGTGGCGGAGCTCTTAGATCCGGCAGGGATTCAGAATAACGTGGTAGCGGAGTTTGTGTTCCTCTTAGGGGTGATCTTCTTTTTTAGCGTTGACGGTCATCATACGGTTATCGCCGCTTTGGTGCGGAGTTTTGAAATGCTTCCGTTAACTGCAGGGGCCATCAAAACTAGCGTAGTCCATTATGTTGCCCGCTTGATCGGCGGGATGTTCAGCACGGCACTTCAGCTTGCGGCACCGGTACTGGCTGTCATGGTGGTTGTGGACCTCGCTTTAGGACTTATGGTCCGGATGGTGCCGCAGATCAACGTCTTTATGCTCGGTTTTCCGCTAAAAATTGCCGCGGGCCTACTGGTCTTGGCCGGACTTTTGCCGGTTTTAGGCGTGGTTTTACGGCAACTCTTTGACCGGATGGTGGCAGACGTGTTGGTACTGGTACGGGGGCTTGCGTAAATGAGATTTTTCGGCCACGGGCAGGAAAAGACTGAACCCGCAACGCCAAGACGCCTCCAGGAAGCGCGGCGCAGGGGGCAGGTGGCGCGCTCCCCGGAACTCGCAGGGGCGGTGGTAGTTTTGGCGCTGGTTTGCCTCTGCTACCTGATGCGGGACTGGTTTTTCTATACGGTAGCCCGTTTCTGGGTGGGGTACCTTGCGAACTTCGGCCGCTGGGAGGTTAGCCCGGCTAACGCAACGGCGCTTCTCTGGTCGGTCGGGGGGTTTTGCCTGCAACTTCTGGCTCCGGTCTTCCTGGTCGCGCTGGTGCTAGCGGTGGTGGTCAACCTTGCGCAAGTAGGCTTCGTTTTTTCCCCGCAGGCTCTTGTACCGCGGCTTGAGCGGCTGAATATTGCGGCAGGCCTTGCGCGCCTCTTTTCCACGCGGGCGGCGTTCGAGTTCTTAAAAGCGCTGCTCAAAATCGGTGCAATCGGCGGGTTGGTAGTGTGGCTGGTCCGGCGGGATTTTGAAACGCTGTTCCTTCTGTTGTGTGCTTCGCCAGCGAGAGGTTTTAAAGTCGTTATCGATCTTACCTTTCGCCTGGCTCTGGTAGCTGGTGCGGCATACGTGGCGCTGGCGCTGCTTGATTACCTCTACCAGCGGCGGAGTTACCAGAAAGAAATGATGATGACCAAGGCGGAGGTCAAAGAGGAATACCGTCAGACGGAAGGTGATCCGTTGATTAAGGGCTGGGTGCGGCGTAAGCTCCGTCAGGTACTTCTTAACCGGATCAGACAGGAGGTCCCGAAGGCGACGGTAGTAGTAACCAACCCGACGCAGATCGCGGTGGCCTTAAAATACGAAACCGGGATGAATGCGCCGCGGGTAGTGGCGAAAGGGGCCGGTCATCTCGCGGCGCGAATCAGAAAGTTGGCGCTAGAGAACGGCGTGCCGGTAGTGGAGAACCCGCCGGTGGCCCGCTTTCTGTACTATAAAGTTGAAGTAGGTGAAGAGATTCCGGTGGCCCTTTATCAGGCCGTGGCCGAGATTATCGCGCTTGTTTACCGGTTAAAGAAGCGGCAGGCGGTTTAATGGAGGTCAGGAGTTGTGCCGGACGGTACAGCAGGAGCGGGAACCCTCAAGCGGTACGGTGACCTGATTATCGCCGGTCTGGTCATCGGGATTGTGCTGCTTATTGTTATCCCGGTGCCGCCAGCAATGCTTGACATTCTGCTGGTGATAAGCCTTGGCGTATCCCTGCTGGTGCTCCTCATCACCCTTTTTACCATGGATGTCCTGGAGTTTTCGTCTTTCCCAACGCTGCTGCTGATCCTTACGCTTTATCGTCTGGCGCTTAATATCTCTTCCACCCGACTTATTCTCGGACAGGCGGCGGCCGGAAAAGTAATCGCCGCCTTCGGAAGTTTTGTAGTGGGCGGCAGTTACATTGTTGGTTTCATTGTCTTCCTTATTATTACGGTGATCCAGTTTGTGGTGATTACGAACGGTGCTAACCGCGTAGCTGAAGTGGCCGCTCGCTTTACGCTCGATGCCATGCCGGGCAAACAGATGGCGATTGACGGCGATTTTAACGCGGGTCTCATCACTGAGGCGGAGGCTAAAGAGCGGCGCCGGCGACTCCAGCGGGAGGCAGATTTCTTCGGCGCCATGGACGGTGCTACTAAGTTCATCCGCGGCGACGCGATTGCTGGCCTAGTGATTACAGGGATTAATATTATCGGCGGTTTGGTTATTGGCCTGGTAATCATGCGGATGGAGTTACTTGATGCGCTACGGACCTACACAATGCTGACCATTGGCGACGGCCTCGTTACCCAGATTCCGGCACTCCTTGTTTCGACGGCGACTGGCGTGCTGGTGACGCGTTCGAGTGCCGCAGCGAGCTTCGGGCGGGAGATTTCGCAGCAGATGAGTTCTTACCCCCGGGTGCTTTTTGTGGCGGGAGCCATTTTTGGGGTGCTGGGTCTAGTGCCAGCGATGCCGAACCTCCTTTTTCTGAGTATGGCGGGGGCTACAGGGTTCTTAGGATACAGTCTGGTGCAAGAAGAGAAGCGGCGTAAGGTGACAGAGCAGGAAACGCAGAGCCGCCGGGTGAAAGAGACCCGGCGCGAACCCGAAAACGTGCTTACCTATTTTCAGGTCGACCCGCTCGAGATCGAGATCGGTTACAACTTGGTACCCCTTACCCAGGAGGAACAGGGCGGTGATCTCCTGTCACGGGTCGCTGCTGTCCGCCGCCAGTGTGCGGCCGAACTCGGGATTTATGTCCGCCCGATTCGGATTCGTGATAACCTGCAGCTCAAACCTAACGCCTACCTTTTTCGGTTGCGGGGTGTAGAAGCGGCGCGCGGGGAACTAATGCCCGGCTACTACCTGGCGATGAATCCGGCCGGCAGCGAAGCGAAGATCAAGGGCATACCGACTCGCGAGCCAGCCTTCGGGCTTGATGCCTGGTGGATAACAGCGGCTGAGAAGGAAGCCGCGGAAAAGGCCGGTTATACTGTGGTGGACGCCACGGCGGTGCTGGCTACCCATCTCTCGGAGTTTATTAGGCGTAACGCGGCGGAGTTGCTCGGCCGCCAGGAAACCAAGGAGTTGCTCGATACCGTGAAGGAGAAAAATGCCGCCCTGGTCGACGAGCTGGTGCCCGGTCTGTTGAGCCTGGGCGAGGTCCAGAAGGTGCTGCAGAATCTGCTGCGGGAGCGGGTGTCCATCCGGGATCTCGTGGGCATTCTCGAGGCGGTAGCGGATGCTGCGGTTTTAAGCCGGGACGTTAACTTTTTGACGGAGCGGGCCCGCGCTGCGCTGGCGCGGACGATCACCCAGCAGTACGCAACAGATGGGCGCCTCTCGGTAATTACAGTTCACCCCCGCCTGGAGCAGCTCTTGCTGGAAGCTGCGGAGAAGGCGGAGGGCGGTTACCCGGTACTCGAGCCGCGTAAGGTCCAGCGGATTGTAGAGAGGGTAA
>NZ_JBRAIN010000037.1:0-9591 GCF_052743955.1 Thermodesulfitimonas sp. | reverse complement strand
GGCGGTTACCCGGTACTCGAGCCGCGTAAGGTCCAGCGGATTGTAGAGAGGGTAAAGGAAGCAGCGGAAAAGATCGCCCGTCAGGGGGTGCTGCCCGTCATTCTTTGTTCACCCGGGGTGCGTCTTCCATTGCGGCGGCTGACGGAACGTCAATTACCGCATTTGGCAGTTTTGTCACTTAACGAGATTTGGCCCGACGTGGAGGTTGAAGCTGTAGGGACGGTGGTGTGGGATGAGGATTAAGCGCTACCTTGCCCGTGACATGCAGGAGGCGGTGGCCCTTATTAAGCAAGATATGGGACCGGAGGCGATCATCATCTCCTGTCGCCGGGTCCGGGGCCGTGGCCTGTTGGGTCTTTTTATGCGCCAGTTAGAGGTAACGGCGGCCCTTGAGGAGCGGCGGGCTGAAAGCGCGGTAGCCCAGGCGGCAGTGGTTGCTGCTCCTATCGGGACAGGTGGGCCTCCGCCCGCTGTTGCTAATGGGGGCAACGTTATTGCGGGCGGACAGCCTGGGTCCGGTTTTCCCTGCGGTACCGCGGTAACTGATCTCGCGCTAAGGCGGGAGCTAGGGGAGGTAAAGAGCGTTTTAAACCGTCTGGCGGACAGCCGGCAGGCCAGTGAAGACCAGGAAAAAGAGCCGTTATTAAAGTGGCGGCGGGTTCTTGCCGAAATGGAAGTTGAAGCCGAAATTATCGACGAGTTGCTCACGGCGGTAGAAAAAGAGGTGCCGGAGGGAGGGGCAGAGCAGAGCGAAGTGGTTGAGGTGGCGCTGCTCAACCAGATCACGCAAATGGTAAAGCCGTGCTACCAAAATAACGGGGCGGGACGGGTTATCGTTTTCATCGGCCCTACTGGCGTTGGTAAGACAACCACCCTGGCCAAGTTAGCCGCTCAGTACCGCCTTTTCTACCAAAAAAATATCGCCCTGGTAACCATCGATACTTACCGCATCGGGGCGGTAGAACAGCTCAGGTCTTACGCGGAAATCATCGGGGTGCCGCTGGAGGTGGTATTAACCCCCCAAGAGATGCGGCAGGCCTTAGAGAGTCACGCCCAGGCGGAGCATATCTTTATCGATACGGCAGGGCGCCCTTCAAAGAATCTCGAGCAAGTTTTAGAGCTCAAAGCCTTTCTGGAAGCCATTCCGGAACCGCGGGATATTTACCTGGTTCTGAGTTGTAACACGAAGTACCGGGATCTGCTACGGGTGGCAGAGGATTTTAGCCGGCTTAACTATAACAAGCTAATCTTTACGAAAATCGACGAAACGGAAAGCCCGGGTGTGGTCCTTAACCTGATAAAACACCTGGGACTTCCAGCTGTTTACGTAACTAACGGACAGAGTGTTCCGGACGACATTGTTACGCTCTACCCGAAAAAGGTAGCGAAGCTGGTACTGAAAGGAGGGGAACAGGGTGCTGGATCAGGCGCATAAGCTGCGAACCCTCGTTAATAGTTTGCCGCCCATTGTCGCGCGGCACCGGGAAACGGGACCGCGCATTATTACCGTGACGAGCGGGAAGGGCGGCGTTGGCAAAACCAGCCTCGTAGTCAATCTAGGGTTGGTGCTGGCGCGCTGGGGGAGGCGGGTACTGCTTTTTGACGGTGATTTAGGCTTGGCCAACGTCGAAGTGTTACTTGGTTTAACGCCAGCCTATACGTTGTACGAGTTCTTGTACGGCAACAAAAGCATCGAAGAGATATTGTGCACCGGGCTATACGGATTACAGGTTATCTCTAGTGGTTCCGGAATGCAAGAGCTGGCCAATCTTGATAGCGTTCAGCGCCAGCGTCTGCTCGACCTCCTGCCTTACTTACGCACCCGAACCGACTTTGTGTTGGTTGATACCGGAGCGGGTATCTCGCGCAATGTATTAGGTTTCGTAGCTGCTGCGGAAGAGGTAGTTGTGGTTATTACGCCTGAGCCCACTTCGCTTATGGACGCCTACGGGTTGATTAAGGTGCTGGCACGGTTTCAGTTACATACCGAGGCGCGCCTGGTAGTAAACCGGGCACGCAATGAGAAAGAGGCGCATCAGGCTGCGCAACGGCTTCAGACGGTTTGTAGCAAGTTCCTCGGGTTTCATCTTAGCTACTTGGGGGAAATCCTCGAGGATGCCGTGGTCGGACAGGCGGTAAAAGAGCAGCGCCCGTTAGTCTTGTCGCAGCCCTATTCGATGGCCGCGAAGAGTATCGAAAAGATTGCGCGTTATCTAGTAGACGGAAAAGAGCCTACGCCGAAAGCGGCGGAGCGGTTTCTCGACCGGTTACTAAAGCTTTTTGGCTAAAGAGAGGGTCAGGTGTTGTTAATGAAGGAGCCGATCGGCTTAGCTATTAACCAGCGGATTCTGGTGGCCCTGGAGGGAAGCGACGAGTATTACGTCTCCTCGGTGGAAGATATTACGGCTGACGCGATATTTATTGCGGTTCCTTACCGACGTCAGGTGCCGCTGATTCTTTCCCGCGGTGACCGGGTGACCGTACAGTTTACGGGGGAGAATGAATGTTTTGCTTTTAACACAACGGTTACCTCACGCCGGGAAGACAGGATTTTACTTTATGGCCTGGCTTTTCCGGAAGAGATTAAGCGGATTCAGCGCCGGCGTGACGTGCGGCTTTATGTTATGCTTGATGTTCAGTACGCCGAAGTTCCGGAAGGCGATGCGGCGCCGGTTTTTAAGCAGAGTAAGGCCCTCGATATTAGTGCCGGGGGAATGCGGTTAGTTTGCGAGAAAGAATACCGGCCAGGAACGGTGTTACTAGTCAAGTTCCGGTTGCCGCTGCGCGGTAGCTTTTTCGAAACCGTAACCAAGGCGGAGGTGGTGCGTACAGAGCCCGTGGCTCTCGAAAAGAAGCGGCTATACCATTCGGGGGTTAAGTTTCTCGATATGCCGCAGAACCACAGGGACAAGATTTTTAGCTATATCTTCTGGAAGATGATGGAGCAGGCCCGACTCCGGTAACCCTATCATAGGAAGGGGAGGGGGGTGTCATGGCGTTGACGGAGGTTTGGCAGGAGTACAAGGCTAACGGCAAAGATAGCGCCCGGGAGGAATTGATCCTTAAATACCTTCCACTGGTGAAGCAGTTGGCCGCGCGGCTTGCGGTGCGGCTTCCTCTTTGGATCAGCCAGGAAGATCTCGAAAGTGCGGGCATTTTTGGGTTAATGTCGGCCATCGATCGGTTTGATCCCAACCACGGAACAGAATTCGAAACCTATGCCTACCTGCGGGTCCGGGGCGCAATGCTCGACGAGATTCGGCGGCTCACTTGGTTGCCGCGGAGCCTCTGGCAGCGGATGCAGGAGGTGAACCAGGTGCGGGAGGAACTGGAAAAAAGGCGCGGGCAGCGGCCTTCAGATGAGGAATTGGCCAGAATTCTCGGCATAACAGCAGGAGAGTTGGCTAAGGTAACCTTTTATTTTCAAGCAGCTTGTCCGGTATCTCTTGAAGAGGTTGTCAATGTCGGTAATGGCAACCAGGTTTGCTGGGGGGATCTGGTGGAGGACCCGCAGAGCCCTGACCCGCTTGAATCGCTTTGTCAGGGTGACGACCAATCACTTCTTGCCGAGGCTGTGGCGAGCCTTGACGAGAAGTTGAAGCTGGTTTTGGCGCTTTACTACCAGGAAGGGCTTACCTTAAAAGAGATTGGGAGGGTGCTTAACGTTTCGGAGTCGCGGGCCTGTCAACTGCACGCTAAGGCGATTAAAAAGCTACGGAAGAAGATTCTCGCCATGAGTGAGGCGGGGGGGGCTCGTTGATGCTTGTCGTGCTATTTGTTACCTTTTTACTCCTGCTAGTTGCTTGCTGCGGCGGGTTTTTCTGGTTTTTGGTCCGCTTTAAAAAGCAACAGGATTTTCGAAGCAAGTTTGAGGAGGCGGTGACTGCAGAGGAGTTAGACCTCGAAAGTAGGTTGGTAAACATTGAGAACCGGCTCGAAAACCTCACCAGTATCTGCCTAGAACTGAAAGGGCATCTTCAATGGCTGGAGCAACAGGTAGGAGTTATCTTGAGCCCTCAGAGCCGGGCGAAAGGGCAGTTGAGCGCTTATGAAGCTGTATACAGGGCCTTTGACACCGGTAAAATGGTGACCGAACTAGCTCAAGAGTTTGGGCGTAGTAAAGGGGAGATCGAATTAATCCTTAACCTTAGACGGATGCGAAAGGAAGGATAACATGCTGCGCGGCATCTATACTGCTGCTACAGGACTCAATTTGCAACAGGTGGCGATTGACCTTGTCGCGAATAACGTAGCTAACGTTTCGACGGCTGGTTTCAAAAGTGACCGTTTGAGTGCGATGAGCTTTCCAGAAGTTCTGCTACTGCGTGCGGAGCCGGAAGGAAGAAGGATGCAGCCGGTTGGTGTAACCGGCTACGGGACAGAAGTGGCGGCGATTACTACCGATTACACGCAGGGTGCGCTTGAGAATACGGGAAACCTGGGGGATGTGGCCCTGCACGGAGAAGGCTTTCTGGTGGTACAGACCGACGCTGGGGAACGTTACTTTAGGGGAGGCACCATTTTCGTTGATGGTGAGGGGTACCTGGTAACGGCTAACGGTGACCGGATTTTAGGCGAAGGTGGCCCAGTGCAGGTCGGCGGCAGCGATTATAAAATAGCACCCGACGGTACGGTTTTAGCGGGCGGGAATCCTGTGGATAGGCTGCTAGTAGTAGACTTCCAGGACAAAATAGTCTTGGTAAAAGAAGGAAAAGGGTATTTTCGTGCGGCTGGAGGCCTACCGGAGGCAGCTGCGGGGGCTGTAATCTTGCAGGGTTACCTGGAGACTGCTAACGTAGACTTGACCCGGGAGATGACCATGTTGATTGAAGGGTTGCGGGCGTACCAGCTTAACCAGCGGGCTTTGCGAACGCACGACGAGCTTCTTTCCAGGGCGGTAAACCAGATAGGGAAGGTCCGGTAATGGCTGGATAACACCCCGGAGATGGGCCCAGAAACCGGAGCCGTACTAGGAGGATTCAAGTTGCTGAAAGTAGCGAAAGCGGTGGTCGCGAACGGTGCCTCCGAAGTTCAGGTAGGCATAGCCGATTGGAAGGTCGGGAAAGAACCCGTTGTGTTGATCACGCTCGGGCTTGGCTCCTGTGTTGGTATTACGCTTTACGATCCGGTCCATAAAATCGGGGGCCTCGTCCACGTGATGCTTCCCCGGATGGCCGATTTTTCGAAGGGGAGCGGGAAGCCTGCGAAATTTGCCGACACCGGGATACCTCTTCTGCTCGAAGAGGTTTTACGATTGGGGGCGAACCGGCGGCTCCTTGAAGCCAAGATGGCCGGGGGGGCCCAGATGTTTACCGGTGCCGATAACAAGTTCCGTTTTGACATCGGTAAACGCAATGTGGGGGTTGCCCGGGAGGTGTTGCGGAGCCTCGGGATAAAGGTGGTTGCCGAGGATGTAGGCGGTAACAGGGGCCGGACCATGGTCCTGGATACGGCAACCGGACGCGTTGTGATTAAGACGCTTGGGAGCCAGATAAAGGAGATCTGAGATGGATTTCGACGCTTTCAGGCAAAAGATGCACGCGACTTTCGGTATTGATCTGACCAGCTATAAAGAAACGCAGCTCAAGCGCCGGACAGGCAACCTCATGGCCAGGCGCGGGATAGGTGATTACGCCGCCTACTATAATTTGCTCAAAAACGACCGGGAAGCCCTGCAAGAGTTTCTGGACTACCTGACGATAAACGTTACGGAATTTTTCCGGGACCCGGCCATGTTTAGGATTCTCGAAGAGAAAGTGATTCCGGAACTCTGGGCGAAACGGTCGCTGCTCAAAATCTGGAGCGCCGCCTGTTCTAACGGCGCGGAGCCTTATTCCGTAGTGATGATTCTCGAAGACTTGCGGCCAGGTGGCCTCTACCGGATTGAGGCTACGGATATCGACCGCAAAATCCTTGCTGCGGCGGTAAAGGGCGCTTATCCCGCTGAGCTGTTAAAGAACGTTTCTCCCGTCCGGTTGGCGAAATACTTTCGCAAGGAGGGCGATCAGTTCGTCTTTCGCGAGGAGTTCAGGCGCCGAGTAGCTTTCAAGTACCATGACTTGTTAAAGGACCCTTACAGCAAAGGATACGACCTAATTATTTATAGAAACGTGCAGATCTACTTTACAAAGGAGGCGCAAAACAAGCTGATTAAACAGTTCAGCGAGGCGTTAAGTCCGGGAGGCTATCTCTTTATCGGGGCTAGCGAAACGATCTTTAACTACCGGGACTTTGGCTTAGAAAAGAGTTACCCCTCTTTTTACCGCAAGGTTTAGGTCGATTAATTAACTATGAGGAGCGTAAATCCGGCTTTGAGGTTAAGAACCACGTGAAATACGGGGAGTCCAAGAAATTCCTGGCGCTTTGAAGGGGGTTATTTGGTTGAACGGCGATGTGGTCGATATCTTACAAGAAGTCGGTAACGTCGGTATTGGGAACGCTGCGACGGCCCTGGCGGAATTCTTAAATACAAAGGTTAGCGTCACGGTGCCACGGGCGAGCTTAGTGCCGGTGGAAGAGGTCTTGGACCACATTGGGGATATAGAAGAAGTTGTGGCGGCTGTGCTGCTCCGTGTAGAAGGGGACCTAAGCGGCACCGTCCTCTTTGTCTTCTCGGAAGGGAGCGTGCTTAAGCTAATCTCACAGTTGCTCGGCCAGCCGGTCAGTTCGCTGGAGGAGATTGGCGGGATGGAGGAGTCGGTCCTAATGGAGGTTGGGAATATCCTTACCGGCTCTTTCTTAAACGCCATTAGTATGATGTCTAATCTTACCATTATTCCTGCGGTACCCCTCTTTACCTTCGATATGCTGGGTTCGATCATTTCGAGCTCCCTTTTAGGTACGGGAATGATGGAAGATCAGGTTCTTCTTATCGAAACTAAATTGGCGCAGGAGGGGGATGAAGTTACCGGTAACCTCTTGTTCTTTTTTGATGTGGGTACGCTCAACTCGTTGCTCGATTCGCTTCGGGTCCAGTTAGAAACTCTGTAAGGAGGGTGACTTAATGGGGAAGAGGGTCCTGATTGTTGACGATGCCGCCTTTATGCGGATGATGATCAAAAATATCCTTACTAAGAACGGCTACGAGGTTGTTGGCGAGGCGGAGAACGGAATGGCCGCTGTAGAGCTTTACAAGCAGCTCAAACCCGATCTGGTGACGATGGATATCATTATGCCCGAGATGGACGGCATCGCCGGCGTCAAGGCGATAAGGGCCATTGACCCGAACGCCAAGATCATTATAGTTAGCGCGATGGGACAGCAGGCGATGGTGATGGAGGCAATTCAGGCTGGAGCTAAAGACTTCATCGTGAAGCCTTTCCAACAGGAGCGCATCCTGCAGGCGATGGAGCGGGTTTTGGCGAGAGCAGACTAAAATTGTGGCGACGAGAAGGGGATATAAGTGCCAGATATTCTGTCGCAAGCCGAAATAGACGCGTTATTAGCGGCTCTTTCTACAGGGCAAATTAAGCCGGAAGAAGCGCCGGTTCAGGCTGCCGTTTCGGGAATAAAGAAGTACGACTTCCGCCGCCCGAATAAGTTTTCCAAGGACCAGTTGCGGACTCTACAGATCCTGCACGAAAACCTGGCCCGGATTTTGTCTGGCTTTCTCTCCGGCTATCTCCGGACCAATATCAGTATGACGGTCAGTTCTGTAGAGCAGTTCACTTTTGACGATTTCATCCGGTCGTTGCCTATGCCTACGCTTCTGACGATCTTCAGTCTGCGGCCGCTGAAAGGCGTGGCGGTGATGGAGACTAACCTCCATTTCCTTTTTCCGGCTATCGACCTTCTTTTCGGTGGCCCGGGAGAGATGCCGAAAAAGATTAGGGAGCTTACGGATATTGAAGTCTCGGTAGCGAAGAAGCTCAACGCTAAGATCCTGGAGAACCTGAGTTTTGCTTGGTCGGATGTTTTTAAGGTGGAACCGGAGATTGAATCGGTAGAGACCAACCCGCGGTTTCAGCAGGTGATTTCACCAAGTGAAGTGGTGGCGGTAGTAACTTTTAGCACCATAGTAGGGAACAGCTCTGGTGGCGTGGTAAATCTCTGTTTCTCCCAGGCCACCCTTGAGCCGCTGCTGACGCAGTTGCAAAGTTATTATCGCCTCCGTCCCGGCGAAGCACAAGAAGGAACGGCTAAAGAGGAGCTCCTTTACTGGATCAACCGGATGCCGCTGGAGATAACGGTGGTTACCGGGGAAACAGAGATCACGGTCCGGGAATTCCTGAATCTCCAGGTGGGTGATGTGGTGCCTCTTAACCGGGGTGTTAACCAAGACATGGATGTATATGTGGGGCGCCAGCTGCGGTACAAGGCTCAGGCAGGAACGGTTGGGCAGTACCTGGCGGTGCAGATAACTTCTTTTGCAGAAGGGGGTGAACTGGTTGGCTGACCGGTTACTGAAGCAGGAGGAGATCGATGCGCTTTTGAGCGGCAATCCGCCTGAGACAACCGGGCCCGACCTGCAGGAAACACCGGCGTCTGATACTGCCGCTGCCGGGACAGGGGATGCGCTTACCGATAAGGAGAAGGATGCCCTCGGAGAGATCGGCAACATTTCGATGGGCGCGGCGGCCACTACCCTTTCGGAGTTGTTGAATCAAAAGGTGGTAATTACCAGCCCGCGGGTAGAGGTTACTACTGAGGAAGCGCTGGTCAGTAGTTTCACAGTCCCCTACATGATTATTAAGGTAAGGTATACCGAGGGGCTGGCGGGATTAAGCCTTTTAGTGATTAAGACTACGGATGTGGCCGTGATTGCGGACCTGATGATGGGAGGGAACGGGCAGACCCCCCCTACTACGCTAGGAGAACTTGAAATAAGCGCAGTCGCCGAAGCGATGAACCAGATGATGGGCGCGGCGGCCACCGCAATGGCTGATATCTTTAAGCGGACGGTAAATATTGCTCCCCCGGAGGTTTCGGTTTTCGATTCGGCGGAACATAAGGAGTTTGGGTTAGGGCTTGGCGACCAGATCGTCGTCATCTATTTCCGGATGACGGTGAATGACCTTTTAGATACCGAGATTATGCAGATTCTCGGGATTGAAACGGCCCGGGAGCAGGCGGCGCTCTTGTGGCAGGATTTCTTCCCCGAAACGCCCGCGGCTGCTGCTGTGCTAGGGGAACAAGAAGAGGCGGCAATGACAGATACAGGCCTGGTTGCCCCTCCGCCTGTTTCGGCCGGTGCCTCGGTCGCTCAGGAAGGGCTTCCGGCTTCTACGCTGCTTCCTTCGATTGACCAGCGGAAGTTAGAGCTAATCCTGGATATTCCTCTGAAGGTTACGGTGGTGCTGGGCCGAACCAAGCGTCCTATCAAGGAGATCCTTTCTCTAGGACCGGGGAGCATTGTGGAACTTGCCGCGCTGGCCAACGAGCCGGTGGAGGTTTGGGTTAACGGAACCCTGGTGGCCAAAGGAGAGGTGGTGGTGGTAAACGAGAATTTCGGCGTCCAGATCACCAGTATCGTGACCCCGCAGGAACGCTTGCAGTATCTTGCCGGAAACAGGTGAAATACTGGGAATAATTTATAGATGATTTCACTGCAAAAACCCCTGTTAAAGTTGGCGAACTTGAGCGAAAAGCCGC
>NZ_JBRAIN010000036.1:0-16131 GCF_052743955.1 Thermodesulfitimonas sp. | reverse complement strand
TTTTATGCGTAGGAGGTGTGACCGTTGACGGTATTCTCCCGTTTTGAAGAAAAAAAGAGAAAGTAAAAACTGGCGCCGACCGAGCGGTCCGCCGGGATCCTTATCAGGAGCTGAAGGTTAACCTTCATAAGCTTTTAGTAGCTGAGCTTGGGGATCTGCTCCGGACAGGCAATAGCCAGATAATTGACGCACATAGAGTGGAAAGCGTAGCCTGGGAACTATTGGAAAAACAGCCGGTAACCATCCCGCGTCTTGAAAAGCAGCGGATTGTGGCGGAGCTCATCCAAGAGGCGCTCGGTTTCGGTCCGATAACGCCTTTTCTTGAGGATGAAGAAGTCACGGAAATCATGGTAAACGGGCCGTACCAGGTCTATGTTGAGCGGCGCGGCAAGTTAGAACTGACGGAGGTAACCTTCCGGGACGACGCGCACGTGATGCACATCATCGAAAGGATCGTGGCGCCGCTGGGGCGGAGGATTGACGAGAGTACGCCGATGGTGGACGCGCGGCTACCGGACGGGTCGCGCGTCAACGCCATTATACCCCCGCTGGCGCTTAACGGGCCGACGATCACGATCCGGAAGTTTTTCCGCGACCCGCTCACCATCGACGATCTGATCCGGTTCGGGAGCCTAACCCCCGAGATCGCCAAATTCTTAGAGGCCTGCGTTCGCGGGCGGCTAAATATCGTCGTTTCGGGCGGTACGGGTAGCGGTAAGACGACCCTTTTGAATATCCTCTCTTCGTTCATTCCTCCTAACGAACGCATCATCACTATTGAAAATGCCGCGGAACTGCAGCTCCGCCAGGAGCACGTGATCCGGCTTGAATCACGGCCCCCGAACATTGAAGGGAAAGGAGCGATAACGATCCGTGACCTGGTCCGTAACGCGCTGCGGATGCGCCCCGACCGGATTGTGGTCGGTGAGGTCCGCGGCGGTGAGGCGCTCGACATGCTCCAGGCGATGAATACCGGGCACGACGGTAGCCTCACCACCGGCCACGCGAATACGCCTCGGGATATGCTGGCCCGTATCGAAACGATGGTGCTCATGGCCGGGATGGAGTTGCCCGTCAAAGCGATTCGGGAGCAGATCGCTTCGGCTATTGACCTCATTGTCCACACCGGGCGGTTTAAGGACGGCTCACGAAAGGTGACCCACATTACGGAAGTTCAGGGAATGGAAGGTGATGTGGTCGTCCTGCAAGATATCTTTATTTTTCAGCAGACTGGCGTTAACGAGCAAGGAAAGGTACTCGGCAGGTTTGTCAGCTCTGGAATCAGGCCGAAGTTTATCGACCGGCTGGAGGCGGCAGGTATTCACCTCGACCCGCGCCTCTTTGCGCCGACCACCTGGTGAGGGGACCTGAGGATGGTAATACTCTTCGTTTTTCTCGCCTGCCTCTTTGCGGGACTTGCCTTGTGGGAGACCTTCGAGGCTAAGCGCCGCTTGCTTGCGGCGCGGCTAGAAGGGTTGACCGCAGCGAGTGCCGGAAAGCTACCGGTCGCCGAAGGTACAAAAGGCTGGCAGGGGTTACAATGGCTCAGGAGCAGCATCATGAGTTTCCGGCCGGCGCTTGGCTTGATGAAGCGCCTCGATGCGGAGCTGTCACGCGCCGACATTCTCCTCCGGGCGGAGGAGTTTTTGCTCGCGGTTTGCGGCGTGGCGTTTTTGTTTGGTGTAGCCAGCTACGCGATGACACAGCGGCTGGCGGCGGGGGTGGTGGGCGCTACTATCGGCGCTGCGTTACCATATATTCTCCTCCGGCGGGCACAGGTCCGACGCCTCCACGCCTTCAACGCCCAGATTGCCGATGCGCTGGTGGTTATGGCCAACACCTTGCGGGCGGGTTTCGGTTTTCTTCAGGCGATGGAAGTGGTCCGGCGAGAGATGCCCCCTCCAATAAGCAAGGAGTTTGGGCAGGCGCTGGCCGAGATGAACCTCGGGATTGCGACTGAAGAGGCGCTCATGAACTTAACGCGTCGGGTTAAAAGCGACGACCTTGATTTAGTGGTAACGGCGGTGGTTATCCAACGGACGGTCGGCGGCAATTTGGCTTCGGTGCTTGATACCATCGCGGAGACGATCAGGGAACGGGTGCGTATCAAGGGTGAGATCCGGGCCCTCACCGCGCAGGGGCGCATCTCCGGGCTGGTGATCGGTTTGTTGCCGGTAGGCTTGGCATTACTACTTTTCTTCATTAGTCCCGGATACATTTCGTTTCTTTGGAGCACGCCTACCGGAATGATGTTAGCCGGCATCGCCGTCGGCACGGAGATCCTGGGTGCGCTGATGATCAAGAAAATCGTGAACATTAAGGTGTAGGGGGCGCAAAAATGGTCACCCCAACGGCGACACTGGTTTTCTTGGCAGTCCTGGCGCTAGGGCTGACGGTTTATCAGGCTTTTCGGGCTGGGGAAGAGGCGGTGGTAACCCGGGCAACCGCTTTGTTAGGCGGCGAGGGGCCGGCGACCTTAAAGGAACAGGAGTTGCGCCAGCCGCTTTACTACCGGGTGGTGAAACCCTTGCTCAGATATCGGGGCCATCCTTATGGCTGAGCAGATGGGTGTCCAGCTGGCCAACGTGATGCGCTTGCAGGCGCAGGAGATTAGACTCAAACGGCGGCAGCGGGCGAATGACCAGGCGATGAAGGTGCCGGTAAAGATGCTGCTCCCTTTGGTCTTCTTCATTTTCCCCGCCACCTTTATCGTGCTTCTCGGGCCGGCCATCCTCAACATGGCGCGGGCCTTTCGCTCCGGTTTTTAGAAGTTTGAGGGAGCGAGGATGCTTGTCCGGGTGGTTAACGAGACGCGCGGGAAGGTACTTGCGGAGCAGGCCGGGGTGGCGCGCTCCTTCGGGTGACGCCTGAAAGGTTTACTCTTCCGGCGTAATCTTGGGCCTAGCGAGGGTTTGATTATTGAGCCCTGCAAGGCGATCCACACTTTTTTCATGTTTTTCCCCATCGATGCCGTCTTCTATAACGCTTCGGACTGCGTAGTTGCCGTCTTTCCCCACTTGGCTCCCTTTCGCCATACTGCTTTCGTCCGCGAAGCGCGGGGGTAGGGGAACTGCCGGCAGGAAAGATTGCGGCTACGGGAACGCAACCGGGCGACCGGCTCGCCTTCCTCCCGGCGCGTCCGGGAGCATCAGGGGCGCCTCTCGTTTTCGTTCCGGAAGAGAATTAAACTGCCCCAGCGGCCGACAGGCACGAGCGCCGCTCGCGGTTTAAGGATCCATCTCTCCGTATCCCAGAGGACGTAGTCGATGTGGTTTTCCCGCAGGAAGGCTTCTCGGTCGAAGGTGGGGTCGCCGAAGAAGCGCGCCACCTTGCGCCGCTTTTCTTTGGCGTTAAGCGTCTGGTCGTGGTGGCCGGCCCAGACCCGGCAACCGACCCGCGCCGGAAGCCGCAGGCTGTAGAGGGGCTCCGCCAGCACCACGTCCGCCCGCCCGAGATGGGCATCTATCCACCGGTGCAGCGCCACTTCTTCCCGGCGCATAAAGCACCACGCCGAGGGGCGGTTGAGGGGCGTGAGGCAGACGGCGGACAGGGGGGCGAGCAGGATTAAGGTCAAAACGACGGGGCCCCACCTGGTCCGGCACCGGGAAGCAACTGCCGCCACGGCGACGCCGGCAGCGAAACAAAAACCCAGGCTGGCCGCCTCCAGAAGCCTTTCCTGGAAGCTGAGTGGGAAGAGCACCGGGAGGAAAGGTGCCACCCAGAAGCAGGCCGCTTCGCTGCACGGGCCTTCGCGGTGCACCAGAAGTAAAAGCCCCGCGAGCGCGGGCAGGAGGAGGGCGACATCGCGGGTGAGGATTTCGCGCAAAGGGGCGAGAGTGGCGCTCTGGGCCTGCCAGGCGCGGATATCGGGCTGATGCATCAGAGAGTAAAGGTAGACGAGGTAGGGGGTGGCGAGGAAAAAGAAGGAGGCAATGGCGAGGAGGTCGGAGGCCACCCGCGGCCCCCGATGGAAATAAAGGGTAAATAACGCGGGAAGCGCGTAAGGAAGAAGCATATACGGGTGCACTATCACCAGCCCGAAGAGCGCTCCGTTCCCGCAGAGAATGTACTTTACCTTCCGCGTGCGGGCCTACTCCCGCAGGCAATATGCCGCGAATAAGAACATCGCCTGGGAAAAGGCGACGTGCGGCAGGAGCAGCATGTTGGCGGCGGGGTAAAATTCCGGGTGAAAGATGAGGAGCAGGCCCCACTCCCGGTCGTAGAAGCGGGGGAACTGAATCGCGAGGCAGAAGAAGACAAGACCCCACCGCCGTTCCCCTTCGCGGAGGGGAAAAGTGTTCAGATAACGCCACGCGGCGAGGATGAGCAAGAGCGATGAGGTGATCCGGGCGAGGTGGAAGACGACGATAAGGGGGAGGTGAAGCCACAGGGCGAGCTTGCCCCAGAAGATGTAGTAGAGGAAAATGTAGCCGCCCCGCGTATCTTCGGCGGTGAACATAAAGTTCCACTTCCACCCGTATTTGGCCAGGCACATGTCCGTAAGGTAACTTTCGAGATCGTCGCTAGCGAAGAAAAACCCGGTGAACGTTGTGCCGGGGGTGCGGTCGCGTACAGCATCAAGTAAGGCAAGAGCGTCAACGCGGGCACGCCAAAAAGCAGAAGCCAGAAAAAGCCTCGATGCCGCCCCGAGGTCACGGTCCCTTCATTGGGGAACAAGAGCATTGCCCCTCCGAAAAATCCTCTCCTTCTCTTTTCGGCCTATTCGAGGAAGCTTTTAAGCCCAAAACCGAAAGCAAAGAAGGCGTTAACCAGAAAATGAGCGAGGGGGAGGAGGATTTTCGCCCCCTTCACCTTCTTAGTTGCAGCGACGTAGCCAGCGGCCAGGATTTGCAGAAAAGGAAAGAGCACCGAAAGGTAGCGGATGAGGCCGATGGTGTGGGGGCTGTTGGCCCGCGGGTAGCAGAGGTGCATCAGCACTACGCCCAGGAGAAAGAGCAGGTAGGCGGGCCGGAGTACCCGGCGGCGCCTAATTACCCAATAGCCGATGAGGCTAAGAAAGAGGAGGTTGAAGGGAATTACGGCGTTGGGGTTCTGGCCCGTGCAAAAGTCTTTGAGGTCGGCGTAAAGGGGCTGCCAGGGCCAGGCAAAACCCCGGCGGTAAAAGTGATGCTGGCTCTTGAGGGGTAGAAGAGGGTCGCCGCACTGAAAGTAAAAGGTAAAGCCCGAAGAGCAAGGGGCCAGCCAACGTCAGACTTAAGAAGAGGAGCGGTTTCAGATTTACCTCTTTAAGCCTGTAGCGCCGCGCGTGGAGGTAGTCGAGCGCGAGTGCGGCAAAGACGACCGGACCGGAGTTCCGCGTCGCGCCAGCGAGGAGCCCCCAAAAGCCCGCCGCTGCCCATTTTTCGCGCCGCGCCGCGGTGAAAGCGAGCACCAGGAAGAGAAGGAAAAGCGCTTCGGTGTACACCGCGCCGAAGACGGCCGCAGTTGGGTAGAAAGCGGCAACCCAGATGACGGCTCTAGCTGTTGCGGTGTCGAAATCCTCCTGCGTCAGGCGGCGCAGAAAATAGAGCGCGAGCAGAAAGGCAAGGTTGGAGATGATAACGCCGGCGAGAGCCCGGGTAATGGCGGTGTGGCCGCAAATTTTGAGCAAAAGTGGGTAAAGCGGAAAGAAGGGCGCGGTTAGTTCCCGGTAGCCGCGGGCGGCTATCTCCAGGTACCACTGGCTGTCGTAAGCGGTCCAGGGGTTGAGCCACCAATTTTCTACGCCCGGCCAGGTTTCCGGAGGAAGCGGGTCCCGGAGGAGGTGCCCCGCGTAGACGAAGACTCCCTGAAAGACCTTCGCCACTGCGAAAACCAGGAGGATTTCCCGCCACGGCTGGAAAGATGGCCGCATAGAATCACCGCTTCCGGAAAAGGCTGCAGGCTTCCGGCGCTACTGCCCTTGTAGCTGCTTCACCGGCGGTAGGATCTTCTTTCTGTTGCGCCGTTGCCTCAGCCGCCATCTTACCGAGGCTGATGTGAGCCCGGGCGTAAAGAAAAGGCAGCCCGAGGGATAGCGTGAAAAGGTAAAGACCGCCCTGGTAGGCAAGCGACAGCGCCAGCGCGCTCTCTTTGGGCAGCCCGAAAGGGGCCAGGGCCGCCCAAAAGGCGAGCTGCATCACCCCAAAGGCTCCCGGGGAGGAAGGGACGAGGAGCCCGAGGTTAATGAAAAGGAGGAGGAGCAATGCGGCTTGGAGCCTGCTTGCTGCCGCGTCGGGAACCAGGGCCAAGAGAGAAAGGTAATTAGCCCCCCAGGCGAGCAGGCTCAAAGTAACGAGAAGCGCCAGCGTCCGCGGCCGGCACAGGGGCCGCAAGGGGCCGGTGAAAGAGGCGAGTGTCTTTCTGACGGAAGCGGGGAGCGCAGGCTTACCCGGCGGCCGCTCGCTCAGGCGCAGCAACCCGGCAAAGACCGCTGCTGCTACGGCAAGTGCGCCGCAGAGGGCTGCCAGCGTGAACCGGGCGGTTTCCGGTCTTAAGCCCCGCACCCCGACCACGAGCGCGGCGGTTACTAAGAGTCCGAGTGAAGCGGCGTCCAGGGTGCGCTCCACACAAACTGTAGCGAAGGCTGCCGGGCCCGGTATTCCCGTGCGGCGCGCGAGGTAGTAGGCCCGCACGAGCTCGCCCGCCCGCGCGGGGAGAAGGTTGTTGGCCAGGTAGCCGACAATGATGCCGCCGCAGAGGGTAGAAAAGCCCACCAGTTGCAGCGGGCGCGTCGTGACCCGCCACATAACGGCCCGGGCAAGACAGCTTACCCCAAAGAAGAAGACGCAGCACCCGAGAGCACCCGGATCCGTCTCTTTGAGCGCCGCCCAGAAGAGGGCGGGCCGCACCCGGTAAAAAACTCCCGCCAGTAAAAGGAGGCTGAGGACGACGCCGCCAACCGTTAAAGCTTTATTTTTCAATGCTTTACCCTCTCCGGTTATTTGGTAACCTTGCGGCGGGTAACCCCGTGTAAATTCTTCTTCGCGCTCGGAAGGGCGATACCTTTTCGCTACCCCGAAACCGAGCTTATCTTTTTGTCGGGCCTACAGGGGTCTCGCTTTGCTGGGCCCCTCTCACCTGATAAAAACCATACCTGCCCTTCACGATGTATAACGGACGCTGCTTCACTTCACTGTAAATCCGCCCGATGTACTCGCCCAAGATACCGATGGCGAAGAGCTGCACGCCACCGAGGAAGAGGATTACCGTGATGAGGGAGGGGTAACCGGGCACATCCCGGCCGAAGAGGAGCGTGCGTACGACAATGAAGAGGGCGTAGATGAAAGCGAAAAGGGCGACCGTGAGGCCGAAGTAAGTCGCGAACTGGAGCGGGATGTAGCTGAAAGAGGTGATCCCCTCCAGGGCGAAATTCCAGAGCTTCCAGTAGTTCCACTTCGTTTTCCCGGCGTGGCGCCGCTCCCGCCGGTAGTAAACGGCAGTTTGCTTAAAACCCACCCAGGCGAAGAGTCCCTTCATAAAGCGGTTACGCTCCCGCAGCCGCTTCAAGGCCTCGACCACGGGTCTGCTCATCAGCCGGAAGTCACCGGTATCCCGCGGGATCTTGATGGGGGTAATCTTCTCGGCCACCCGGTAAAAAAGGTGGGCGGTGGCGCGTTTGAGCCAGCTTTCGCCCTCCCGCTCGCGGCGGGTGGCGTAAACAACATCGTAGCCCTCCCGCCACTTCGCCACCAGTTCCGGAATAAGTTCGGGCGGATCCTGGAGGTCGGCGTCGATCGGGATTACCGCCTCCCCGGTAGCGTGGTCGATCCCGGCAGTAAGCGCTATTTCCTTCCCGAAGTTCCGGGAGAGGTCGATCACCTTTACCCGGGGGTCTTTTCCTGCCAAGGAAAGGAGCCGGTCGAGCGTATCGTCTTGGCTGCCGTCGTTTACAAAAATGATTTCGTAGGGCTCGCCAAGCCCCTGCATCACGCGCGCGACCCGTTCGTAGAAAGGGTCGATGTTGGGGGCTTCGTTGTAGACGGGGACAACGAGCGAAAAAGTACACCTTTCAGCGGGCACGCGACGCTCCCCCTTTCTTTTTTACCAGGATTACGGCCGTTTTGTCGGCGTAGTAGGTTTCCCAGTCAGGTGAGAAACGTAAAGCCTGTACCAGTGCCGCGTCAGCGGGCATAAGCACGTAGTCGATACCGTAAGCTTCAAGCAAAGCCGGCGCCTCCGGCGCGAGGCGGGTAATCCGGCGGTAGTCGCCAAAAACTTTGGGAATATAAACGTCCGCCCGCCCGTCGATGAAAACCTTTTCCCCGGGGCGGTTCCAGATGAGGTAGCCGCCCCAGCCGTAGTGGTTGAGCATTTTCCCCTTCAGGGGGTGTTCCTTCAGGTAGGCGAGGGCGTTGACCGGGTACTCCTGCGGGTCGGCAAAACGGTAGTCGACCGGGTTCTGGGGCGGCGTCTTGCCCGCCAGAATTACAGCGTAGAGCACGAAGAGCGCGGGAAGGAGAGTGTATTTCACCGCGCCTTTAAGCTGGGTTTTCCAGCGCACTGCGGGCCGGTAGTAGTTAACCCAGAGGAAGCCGTTAACCCACAGCGCGTAAGCGATGAAGCGGGCGTGGGTGAAGGCGGCAGCGCCGCAAAGCAGGAAGAGCGCGAGGTCAAAAAGGCGGATGCGCTGCGGGGTGAGGAGCAGGAGTAAAAAGGTACCCAGGTAGTAAACGAGGAAGAGTTGGTTATAAGGGTTGTGAAAGTCCGGGGAAAGCCACTCCTGAATGTTGTCCATCATCTCGCTTGCGCCGATGGTGGTAAACGGGTAAGCGAGAAGCTTGCCGCCGTTTGGGTTAAGGGCGGCAGCGACCATACAGAGAACCAATACCAGAAGAAGCTGCGCTAAGGCTATTTTATCGCGGCGCCGGTTCACGAGCTTCTCGTGCCGAAGCGGGACCAGGCCGCAGCAGATGTAGAGAAAGAGAAGCGCCGGCCCCAAGAAAAAAGAGCCGTGACTGTTAGCCCACAGCACCGTAAGCGGCGGGAGGAGGAAGAGACGGTTCTCTCCCTGCTCATAGCGGTGGAGGAGGTAAAGAAAGGCGACGCAAAGGGCGTAGGAGATTACCTAGGGTCTAAGCTCGAGGAAAGGAGATAAAGCATCTCGCCCGTGACGATAAGCACCAGCGCAGTAACGGGAAAAGGGCCTTTTGCCGCAGTCAACAGCCGCCAGTAAAGGAGAAAGAGCAGACTTGCCACCGCGAGGAGAAAGGAGAGCACCCCCCAGAATTGCCCAGCAGCGTAAGCGAGGTAGAAAAGGATCTCTGCGAGCCACTCGTGCGTGGTCCAGGGCTTTCCCGCCGCGGTCCAGGAGAAGATATCGGTGTGGGGTAGAGAGCGGGTTTGGACAATATGCTTTCCTGTTGCCAGATGCCACCAGGTATCGGGATCGTTAATCCCACCGCTAAAGGCGGTTACAATAAGGACTAAAAGACCATAAATTAGCAAAAAAAGAAGTAAATAACGCCAGAGAGTCTCTTTCAAACCAAGATTCTCCTACTCTTGAGGTTCCCAGAATAATTATTGGCGTGTTTTGGCGATTCTTTCCCCGGGTCGCGAAACTTTTAGCAGGACTAGTTACAGGGAGTGCAAAATAATAGAAGGAAAGGTGGTGAGAGAATGCCCGCTAAAGTGGTGCGGGTAATCACGGAACGGGCCTCGGTACGCCGCTTTAAGAATGAGCGGGTGGCGCGTGAAGTAATCGAGAATCTCTTGGAAGCTGCCCGCTGGGCACCCTCAGCGGGAAACCTACAGCCCTGGTTTTTTTACGTGGTGACCGATCCCGAGCGACGGCGTTGCCTGGCGGCGGCGGCGCTGAACCAGAGCTTCGTGGCGGAAGCACCAGTAGTTATTGTGGTTTGTGCCGAGCCCGCCCGCTCCGCGCAGTACTACGGGGAGCGGGGGCGGCACCTTTACTGTATCCAGGATACGGCAGCAGCGACGCAAAACATTTTGTTAGCGGCAACCGCGTATGGGCTTGGCTCCTGTTGGGTTGGGGCTTTTGACGAAAACCAGGTGCGTCAGTGTGTCGGAATACCGGCAGATCTTCGCCCGGTGACGCTGGTGGCGCTTGGTTATCCGGAAACTTCTGTAGAGAAGAGGCCCGGGCGACGGAGCCTCGAAGACATAAGGAAGTATGTTTAGGGGATAGAAAGTGCAGGGCGCGAGAAAAGATTAGTTTCTTCAGCCGAAAGGGGTTTGGTGTAGTTGCTTTTTGATTTGTACCTACCGCAGCGCGTTCTTTTTGGGCCCGGAAGCACTTATCGCCTGGGCGAGGAAGCGCAGCGTTTGGGGAAAAAGGTTCTGCTGGTGACGGGGCGGCGCAGCCTTAAGGAAACCGGAAACTTCGAGCGCGTAACTATGCCTTTTGTGACGGCGAAGATTGAGGTTGCCTTTTTTGACCGGGTGGACCCGGAGCCAACGCTCGAAACGGTCGAGGCGGTGCGAGAGTGCGCGCGGCAGGAAAAGTGTAACGTTATGGTGGCGGTTGGCGGCGGGAGCGTTCTGGACGCGGCTAAGGCGGCGGCGGGTCTTTTTTACGAAGAGTGCCCGGTGAAAGACTACTTTTACGGGCGCGAGATAACTAAACCCAAGTTCCCTTGGATTGCGGTGCCTACTACCGCGGGAAGCGGCTCCGAGGCGACAACTAACGCGGTGCTAATCGACCGGGAAGCAAAGAAGAAGCAGAGTTTGCGTCACCCTTTCTGGCTACCTGATGTGGCTGTGGTAGACCCGATCCTGACGATGGCCCAGTCACGGGAACTTACGGCCCGGGCGGGTTTGGATGCCCTCACCCACGCGATTGAGGCTTATACCTACCGTTTTGCCAACCCCCTGAGTAACGCCGTGAGTTGTGAGGCCGTCCGGTTGATTATCCAGAATATCCATACTGCTTACCGCGTGGGACGGAACCGGGACGCGCGGGAGCGGGTGATGCAGGGAAGTTTCTTGGCGGGAATGGCCATTCAGAACGCCGGGGTGGGGGCAGTACACGCGCTCGCGCATACGATTGGCGTCCGCTACAACCAGCCGCACGGACTCGTTTGTGGTGTTCTTCTTCCCCACATTATGGCCTTTAACCTGCCCCTAGTGGAGGAGAAGTACGGCGCGTTAGCAGTGGCGGCCGGAGTGGTACCGCCAGGGACGGATACCACTACAGCGGCGTCCCGCTTTGTTGAGTATGTGTACCGGTTAGTGGAAAAGCTGGGGCTGCCGACGCGGATTAGTGCCCTGGGGGTCAAAGAAGAGGAGATCGAAGAGTTAGTGGAAGCCACCCTGCCGGCGAAATCACTCCAGACCAACCCCCGCCGGATTACGCGCCCCGAACTCAGGGAAATTCTGCGCCAGACGCTATAGTTGCGCGAAGCGCGCAAGACGGGCTAAAGCTTCCCGCTTTTCGGTAAAGCCGAGGCGGGATTGCTCAACTGCTCGCTTCAGAACTTGGATACTATGCTCGTAAGTGGCCCGGTCTACCGGGTACGGGGTACCGTCTTTGCCGCCGTGCGCGAAGGCAAACCGCGCCGGGTCCCGGTAGCTAAGTGGTGTACCGTAAACCAGTTCCGCGATGAGGCTTAGGGCTCTGATACCCCGCGCGCCTATGCCCGGGGTTTCCAGTAAAGCGACGAAGTCTTGGGGCGCGTGATGGTGACTTTTTTCGAAGACAGTTTTAAGGCGCCCGGGGTCGAGGTCTTCGAGGAGCAAACGGTGCCGGTCGGGTAAATCAAGGATGCGGTCGTGGAGGCGTTGAAGGTCGGTCACCAGCTTCTCCGGCCGCTCCTGCATGAGTGCCGGCAGGCTCTGGCGGGCAGCTTTACTTTCGTGGGCCACGAGGTTGAGGGTTAGTCCCCTAGCGTCGCAGCAGACCGCTGTGTGGGGTTCGACGACAAAATCGCGGCAGGCCTCCGAAAGCCAGTGGTAGCGGCGCGCGCGCCTGGCAGCTGCATTCATCCCCTGCTGGATTACCACCCAACTTCCCCGTGACGAGAAGACGAAGGTATGGTGGTAGAGGTCGTAGCCATCCTGAACCGCCGCCTGGTCCACTTTGGCGGCGAGGCGGGAAGCGCGTACCAACTCTTCCGGGTTCACCTTGAGGGGGTGCCGGGCGCCAAGCCGCAGGATCTCCTCCGGGGTTTTAAACGCCGTCACTCCTTTGCCACCGCAGACAAAGAGGCCGAGATCCCGCTCGCAGCCCCGCACGGCTTCTTTTAGGGCGCCGCAGACCGTAGTGGTGAGCCCCGAGGAGTGCCAGTCAAAACCGAGGACGCAGCCGAAGGCCTGAAACCAGAAAGGGTCGCTCAGGCGCCGCAAAACTTCGTCCGGTTCAGCTTCAACCACCAGGAGTTCAATAATGGCCCGGCTGAGCGCTACCATCTTTTCGAAGAGCCAGCGGGGACACTTCCCGGTATGAAGCGGTAGGTTGGCGATTCCGGTACGCACAGACGCAAGTCTCCTCTCAAGAAATAATTTACCTCTTGCTACCGCTGCCGGGCAATAGCCTTCGGGATGGTGTTTTCTACCCCCAGAAAGCGGCGGCTGTCAAGCGAACTAGAGAATCGAGAGGAGGAAAAAAGGCGGCTTGTTGGTTGCCTACGCGAGCGCCAGGGTCCGTTGTTGGTAGAGGGAGGAGATGGGGCGGGGGCGTAGCGAAAAAATGAAGCCAAGGTTTGCGGCAATGGTGAACAGGGTGTGGCCCCGTGGACAAACTACAGATAAGGGAAGAACTGCTGTACCGGGCGCGGCGCGGCGACCAGCAGGCGCGGGAGGAATTGTTAGCGCGCCACCGGCATTTTATCTTAAGTGTGGCTGCCGCGTACTCGAGGCAACCGCTGACGTGGAGTGATGATGCGGCGAGTATCGCTTTGATTGCCTTTAACGAGGCGGTTGATTCCTACGACGAAGACCGGGGGGTGCCATTTTTGGCCTTCGCGCGCCTGGTTATCCGGAGCCGGATCGCGGACTTTTACCGGAAGGAAGGGCGGGTGGCGGCGGAAAGCCTTGAGGAAATCGCGGCGGCCGGAGGAGTGGCGGTAAGGGGGATCGCGCGGGAACGTTTTACTGAGGAAGAGTTGCTCAGAGAACGACGCGAAGAGATCGAGCGGTACCGCCAGCTACTTGCTGAGTTCGGTCTGAGCTTCCGGGATCTGGTAGCGGCGGCGCCTAAGCACCGGGATACCCGGGCTAACCTCCTTCGGGTGGCCCGGGTGCTGGCGGAAAATCAAGAGCTCTTCCGGCACCTAATAGAAAAGAAGCGTGTTCCCCTCAACGAGCTCGCACTCTTGACTGGTGTGCCCCGCAAAACCCTTGAACGGGGGCGCCGGTACATCCTGGCGGTAAGCCTGATCTTAGGGCAGCCGGAAGAGTTCACTTACCTTTACGGGCATCTCAAGTACTGTTAATAGGGGAAGGAGGGAGAAGGATGAAAGGCCGGGAAAAGGGACTGCTTTTGGAGAAGAACAGCAACGGGATTGTTCTTACCCCCGATGGCGATTTCCGTTTTGTTCCTTCTCCCGCAGCGGAAGTTGGGGCGGAAGTAACGCTAAATGGTGTTCCTCAGGTGCGCTGGTGGCTTCTCTCTCTAGCGGCGGCGCTAGCGGTCGTTTTTATCGGGCTGGGGCTGTACCGCTATCTTCAGCCTGCTCCCGTGGCCTACGTAGCTCTCGATATCAACCCGAGCCTTGAACTGGGGATTAACCAGCAGGAGCGGGTGGTTCGGGTTGAGCCCCTGAACAGCGACGCCGTACGCCTGACGGCAGGGTTGAAGTTGCGGGGCCAGCCGGTAACCGGGGCGGTTAGAGCGCTCATCTTCCGGGCGGCGGAATTAGGCTACGTGGGTGGCCAGCGGGAGGGTGTGGTGTTGCTTACGGTGGTGCCGGTGCGGGAAGGTGTGCCGGTACCACGGGCGGCCGATTTGGCCCGAGCGGCTGTGCAGGCGGTAGAAAAAAAGAACCTGCCGGTTAAGGTGGTAGCTACGGCTGTACCGGCACGGTATCGGGGGGAAGCTCACCGGTTGGGACTTTCACCAGGGCGCTACGTGCTTAAAATGGGAGCATCGCGTGCCGGCGCGCCAGTGACAGTTCAAGAATTAAAGCGGGAAGGGCTGGCGCGGCTCGAGATGCACCGGCAGGTTCCCGTGGAGGAACTGGTACGGGCGGGTCAGCAAAACGAGGTGGTTGTAGTACCAGTGAAAATTAGGCGGCAAGCCGCTGTCCGGGAAAAAGAGGAACCCGGGCAGGATGCGGTGGGGACGTCCGAAGAGAATTTAAGGAAAGAAAAAGCTAACGCGGGAAAGGGGCGGTCCGGCGAGTCAGACGGTTTACAGAGACCGCTTTTGGAGGGAGTAAAGCAGCCGTTCGAAGGGATTACCGGGGGACATTTACGAGAAAAAAAGCAGAGCCTAAAAGGAGAAAAACGAGGCGCGACAAAACCTTGTCCAGAAGAAGGAGTACAGGAGAAGGGGTACGGTTCCGGCATTTCCGAACGGAAGGGCCTAACAAAGAAAAGTGGGCGTACCGACCGGAGGTATAGGAGCGTCACCGGGAAGGTTTATCACAGCGAGGGTCCGGAACTAGAGAACAATAGAGAGGCGGAAACCTCGCGCCCGGAGGGTTGGGAGTCCCAAAAGGCTGCCCATTAGGAACCGAGAAAAATTATCCTGGCCGAAGTTTTCCCTAAACTTCTATGTAACATCCCGCTTCTGGGGTGGTATTATTTTATAAACGGCAATTCGCGGAGGGGAAAATGATACCGCTACGTGATACCATTCGCTCCCGGGCTTTCCCGGTCGTAACCGTGGCGCTTATCGCCGCCAACATCCTTATCTTTCTCCATGAGGCTTCCCTTTCTGAAGTAGAGCTCCAGATGTTAGCGCGGACTTACGGGGTGGTGCCGGCGCGAGACTTGCCGGCCCTTATCTACCATCCCCTGAGCCTTGGCACCTATATTCCTTTCCTGACCGCCATGTTTCTCCACGGGGGCTGGTTTCACGTCCTCGGCAACATGCTCTATCTCTGGGTCTTCGGGGATAATGTTGAGGACGCGATGGGGCGCGGGCGCTTTCTGCTCTTTTACCTGCTGGCTGGTTTTGCCGGGAGTCTTGCCCACGTCCTGGCTAACCCGGGTACGACGGTCCCGACGATCGGGGCCAGCGGGGCGGTGGCAGGTGTTCTGGGGGCTTACTTCGTAAGCTTCCCCCGTTCGCGGGTTTTAAGCCTTGTGCCTATTTTCTTTTTTATCACCCTGGTCGAGTTGCCCGCGGTGCTCTTCCTTTTTCTCTGGTTCGCGATGCAGCTTTTGAACGGCGTTGCTTCCCTGGCGATACCGGGGCAGACCGTTGCCTGGTGGGCGCATATCGGGGGCTTCCTTTCGGGAGCCGTATTAGTGAAGTTCTTCCGGCGTTAGTGGGCGGTGACGTCTATCACCGGTCCGTTTTCCTCACCGCTCCGCTCGCGGTAAAACTTCAGAACTTTGGCCCCGATAGCCCGCGCCAAAAAGTAGTTGATTATTCCCGCAACGAGTATTCCGGCGAACGGCAAGAGACGAGGGACGAGCTGGCGCTGGCTGGCGCGCACCCCCAGCCCCAGGAGGACCTTTTCGGTGAGTTCGGCGGTGAGTTGCCGGGAAAGCTGGGCCGCCGCCAGGCGGCTTAGGCGCTGGTTGACCGTATGGATCCCAGCAGCGAGCGCAAAGGCCATAAAAGCTTCGCGCTGGGCTTCAAGGGTTGCCGGGTCGCGTCCGTAGAGGGTGGCCAGTTCGAGGACAAGGCGGGTGATGGCGAAGCCAAGGATGGTGATGTCCACGGCTGCGCCGGTGAGGAGGGCGATCAGGGTGCCGAGCCCAGGCATAACCGCCGGCAGGGCGGTAAGCGCCCCGGCGATGGCGCACCACCAGCATTTTTCCCGGATGAAGCTCCACGCGAGCTCTTCCCGGCTTAATTCCGGAAACTGCTCCTGTAGTTCTTTGACGCGCTGGCGAATGGCGCCAAGGCTCGCTGCGCTGAAGGGATCGAAGCCGAACATCATTTGCTCCTTGGCCGCTTGGTGGTGATTATATTATGGGGCGGGTGGGCCGGGGTAGTCAATCCCCCGGGCCGCTGCGGCGAGAGTATGAGTAAAATGTTTTCGGGGGAATAGAGGGTCAGGTACAAGGAGAGAGGGC
>NZ_JBRAIN010000035.1:0-16252 GCF_052743955.1 Thermodesulfitimonas sp. | reverse complement strand
CCTTGATTTTCGCGGGTTTCAGGTCACCTTTATGGTGCGCCCGGCAGGAATCGAACCTGCGCCAAGACCCGGCTCCGGAGGCCGGCGCTCTATCCCCTGAGCTACGGGCGCAACAACATCATTATAAATCAGAACGCGGCAAAAAGCAAGATGCCGAAGAAGCGGGAAGCTCTGAACTCGGCGTGAGCCGCTATTCTTCAACCCAGCTTATGCATTGCCCCGGGCAGCTATCGATCGCCTCCTGGATGCAATCCTCACTGCCCCCGTGCGGATTGATAACCACCGCATGACCCGCATCCTCGTCCATCTTAAAAACTTCCGGGCACACCGCCTCACAGGTCCCGCACGCCTGACACCCGCTCGTTTCGATATACGGGATTCTAGCCATTGAGAAACCCCCTTCCAGAAAAAATTTGCTTTCATTAGAGATCCCTTCAGGCTACTACCCGCCAGCCTGTTTTTTAACCTTGCCCTCAGCCTCCCGCGCAACCCGCCCTATCGCCGCCGCAACCCGGCCTATTTCCTCCATCAGAGCGGCAAAGCGCGCGGGGGTCAAGGATTGCGGCCCATCACAAAGCGCCCGGGCGGGGTCTGGATGAACTTCTACCATCAAACCGTCGGCCCCAGCTGCTACAGCCGCCCGCGCCAAAGGGGTAACTAGCCGGTAGTTCCCGGTCGCGTAGCTCGGATCAACGATGACCGGCAGGTGCGAGAGCTCCTTCACTAAGGGGATAGCGCTCACGTCCAGGGTATTCCGCAGGCTGGTCTCAAAAGTCCGGATGCCCCGCTCGCAGAGGATGATTTCGTGGTTCCCCGCGGCAGCAATATATTCGGCTGCCACCAACCACTCTTCTACCGTAGCCGCCAGGCCGCGTTTCAAAAGTACGGGCTTTTTCGCCCTGCCCTACCTCGCGGAGCAACCGGAAATTCTGCATGTTCCGGGCGCCCACCTGCAAAATGTCCGCCTAGCGGGCCACAAGTTCGACATCCGGGGTATCTACAACCTCGGTTACCACCGGCAAGCCGGTAGCCTCCCGGGCGTGCGCGAGGAGTTTGAGTCCCTCCTCCTCCAACCCCTGGAAGGAATAAGGGGAGGTGCGCGGCTTAAACGCCCCGCCGCGCAGGATGTGGGCACCGGCCTCCTTCACCGCTTTGGCCGCCGTGATAAGCTGGGGCTCGTTCTCCACAGCACAGGGACCTGCAAGCACCACTACTTCTGCGCCGCCGATGGTCACACGTCCCACCCGAATGGCGGTTGTTTCCGGCTTTACCTCCCGCGCCACGAGTTTGTAAGGCCGCAAAATTAAGTTTTTCCCGCGGTACCACCCTAATTGACCATTTAAAAGGCCCGCTCTTTCCAGGATACGGGAAGCTCTTCGTGACGCCTCCGATATCCCCTCCCTTTTAACGGTGGGAGCTTCCGGCCCGGACTACCCACCCGGCACTCAACCCGACGTGTGAGTGCTGGGCTTCACCCGGCAGCTCCGGGGCGAACTCCGACCTGATAAGCTTCGCCGGGCTCGCACCCTCCCCGGCTCGCTGGGCAAGCCTTACCAGAGACCTACTTTACCTCTTCACAGCCTTTAACCTTATGGCGCAACTTTACAATTTTAAGAGTAATAATACCATATCTGGAGGCCACAGTAAAGAAGCCGGCACAAAAAATTTTTTCACGTCCGCAAGGGCGACCAAAAAGGCCGGTGCACCTCCTTTACAGCGGCCACGGCAGCCGCTACCTGCGGGTGCACGCGGGCGACCGGCACTTTCTCGCGGACCTGTTCTCCGGTAGCCGTCACACCTTCCAACCAAGCCGTCAGAACCGCCGCCACACACTCCCCGAGACCCTGCCGATCGTACCCTCCCTCAAGGACGCCGACCAGCCGCCCCGCCGCGTACTCATCAGCCACCCACCGCACCAGCACCGCCATCTCCCTGTAGCCGTCCGCGGTCAGGTTCATGCCTGCAATCGGGTCGCCCCGGTAGCCATCCTGCCCGGCCGAAACCAAAACCAACTCCGGCCGGTATGCTGCGGCCACCGGGAGAAGGATCTGCTCAAAAACATACCGCATATCAACATCCCCCGTAACGTTGGGAAGCGGCACGTTAATGTTGAACCCGGCCCCGGCGCCCTCACCCACGCGCTCAACCCACCCCGTCCCGGGATAGCCGGTCGCGCTGTGCGTCGAAAAGTAAAGGACTCCCGGATCTTCGTAAAATACCGCCTCGGTGCCGTTACCGTGGTGGTAATCCCAGTCCACGATCAGAATCCGCCCCAGGCCGTATTTACGGGCCGCGTAGCGGGCCGCTACCGCCACGTTGTTGAAGAGACAAAACCCCATCGCCCGGTCCGGCAGCGCATGGTGTCCCGGCGGCCGCACCAGCGCGAACGCCCGGTGCACCTCACCCGCCATCACCGCCTCCACCGCCGCAAGCGCCCCGCCTACCGCCAGCAGCGCCACCTCGTAACTCGCCGCGCTGGCAAAGGTATCCGGATCAAGATGCCCACCACCCGCCCGGCAAAAGGCTTCAACCCGCTCAATGTAGGCCGGAGAATGGACCAGCGCCACTTCTGCCGCGGTTGCCGCGCGGGGTTTGACCTCTGCTATCTTCTCCCGGATTCCTTTCTTTTCTAGCACCGCAAGCGTTTCGGTCAGTCGCTCCGGGCACTCCACGTGCCAGCCAGCCCCGTGGCGCAGGTAGGCCGGGTCGTAGATGAATCCTACCTCCATTTTCCTCCTCCCCTGCCGCCTGACCTGTTTTTTTAAAAACCGCCCTCGCTACCCCTTATCCCGCCCGAGGACGTGCCGGGTTATCACCACAATCCAGTTCCAGTGAAGGTAAAGGTGCAGGAGCACCAGGCCCGCAAAAATAAGCGCTAACCACTGGTGGATATCCGTCCAGGTGTGGCGGGTAAAGATAAAAACCGCCTCCGCCCCCCGGGACCTACCCCGCCCGGCACCGGGAAGAACAAGCCAGCGTACAAATCCCGACACCGCGAGACCAGCCCCCGTCAGAAAAAGAAGCCAGCCCAGCCAGTAGTTGAGCCGTACCTTGTTCACCGCCCCAAGCCCCCTAAGACTCCTTGTATTCCGACAAAACGCGGTTAATCTCCTGGAATGCCGTAAGCTCTTTACCCCGGTAACTCTCGTAAATCTCGTGGAGTGTAGGTTCAACCTTGCGGAAAATGTCTAGTACCTCGGGATCAAAGTGCTCCGGCTTCGTCCTGCCGTCTCCCTCCAAAATAATCCGCCGGGTAGTTTCCCTGTCGAAAGCAAGCTTATAAGACCGCTCACTCCGCAAAGCGTCGTAAATATCGGCCAGCATCACAATCCGCCCCGCAAGGGGTATCTGTTCACCCCGCAAGCCGTTCGGGTAACCCGAACCGTCGTACCGCTCGTGGTGACTAAGCGCAATCTCCTCTGCCGTCCGGATGACATCCGAGTTGCTTCCGGCAAGAATGCGCGCCCCGATAGTAGTATGCGCTTTCACTATGTCAAATTCCTCCGGCGTAAGCCGACCGGGTTTCAGGAGAATCCGGTCGGGGATCCCCACCTTGCCGATATCGTGCATCGGACTGGCCAATGATAAAAGCTCCACCTCCTGGGGCGATAGTCCGAGCGCCTCCGCAATCACCTGCGTGTAAAGCCCTATCCGGCTGATGTGGCGGGCCGTATCGCCATCGCGGTACTCGGCCACCACCGCCAGGCGGTAAAGGATTTCGTAGTAACTCCGCTTCAACTCCTCGTGCGTTCGGAAGAGCTCTGCCGTACGCTGCCGGACCAGCTGCTCCAGCATGATGCTCTGGTCCTGGAGAAAGTCCTGGTACTCCTTGACCCGGAGCAGGTTACTAAGCCGCGTTACGAACTCCGCCTTATCTACCGGCTTATCGAGAAAATCACTGGCGCCAAGAGCCAGCCCCTTAATCCGGGACTTCCGGTCACCGATTGCGGAGACGATCAGAATCGGGACATTAACGCCTTCAGGCAACGCCCTGATCCGCTGGCAAACCTCGAAACCATCCATCCCCGGCATCATAATATCCAGAACCACCAAATCGGGCTTTAGAGGCGCCGGAAAAGTTCGAGCGCCGTTTGGCCGTCCGTAGCTTTAGCTATAGCGACGCCTTCTTGCGCCAACATTGCCTCGTAGAGTTTGAGCGCTTTTTCTTCATCATCTACTAAAAGCACTAACGGCTGTCTGACTTTCATTCTGTAATCTTCCCTTCACTTTCTAAGAAATCCCCCACCACCCGCAGCAACTCGTTCCTCCTGATCGGCTTGGCTAAGTAGGCGTCAGCTCCTGCCGTGAGTACCATCTCCCGATCGCCGGGCATTGCCAGAGCGCCGTAACCGCCACCACCGGCATATCTTTCGTCGGCCCGTACGCCTTAAGGATCCGGACCGCGGAAAGGCTGTCCATTTCCGGAAGATGGATATCGAGAATTATCAGATCAACTTTTTCCGTCTCCGCCAGACGAATCCCTTCCGGAGCCCCGGCCGCCTCCCAAACCGCGTAACCGGCCCGTTCGAGAATAACCCGGTAAAGCTTCCTGGCTTTCGCGTCATCATCGATCACCAGGATCTTTTTCATTGCTTTCCTCCGTCAATGGTATGTCTTGTCAACGCCCAGGTCCTCGCGCGCATAGGTAAGAAGGGGGAAGTAAACGGTAAAGCGGCTCCCCTTCCCTGGTTCGCTCTGGACACTTACCGTACCGCCGTGCAGTTCCGCCAGTTTCTTTACCATCGCTAGGCCAAGCCCGGTACCCGAATAGTGACGGGTAAGCGAACTATCGAGCTGCTCAAAAGGCTTGAAAAGCCGCGGCAGGTCTTCTTCCGGGATTCCGATACCGGTATCCCAAACCGTGACCGCAAGCACGTTTCCTTCAATTTTGGCCTCCACACCTATTTTACCGCCGTCGGGAGTGAATTTAAAGGCGTTCGACAGCAAATTGAACAAAATTTGCCGGAACTTCCGCCCGTCCAGAACCCACTCCGACACACCTTCGGTAGAAACCTCCACCTGGATACCGTGTTTAGCCGCCTTCTCCCGAAAGAGCAGCACCGTTCCCCTGATAAAATCAGCCACGGGTATCTCCTCAAGGTAAAGCTTTTCTTTCCCCGCCTCAATCTTCGCCAGATCCAGGACATCGTTAATTAAAGAGAGTAAATGTTCCCCGCTCTCCATGATGTCCCGGAGGTACTCCCTTGCCTTTTCCGGCATATCAGGGAAGGAATCGCTCAAGAGCACGTCGGTAAAACCAATGATGGTGTTGAGCGGTGCCCGCAGTTCATGGCTCATCATGGCCAAGCATTCGCTTTTTAGCCGGTTTGCGCGCTCGAGCTCTATATTCATCGCTTTAAGCTCCCGGGTTCGCTCTTCCACCCGCCGCTCCAGGTTCTCGGCCATGGCCAGGACCTCCTGGTGAAGCCGCGCGTTGCTAAGCGCCACGCCAGCGTGGGCCGCCAGAAGCCTGACTGCCGCCTCGTCCGCCTCTGTTATTGGGCCTTTAGAGCTCCCAACACAGAGCGCCCCGATTACCCGGCCATCACCGAAAACCGGCACCCCCAAAAAGGCCTTGATGGCCCGGAGCGGCCGGCAAGAAGAGAACGCCATCTCCGCCTCGGTCAGACGCACAATATCTCCTTTTTCGAAAACCATCGCCGCTAAGCCCCCTCCCCCCGCGGTGCCCATTACCGCCCACTCCCGGCTTCCTTCGCCCGCCGCGAAGAAATGTGTTACCCCTTCCTCAGATCTGAGATGCAGGCAGGCGCAATCAGCCTCGACAATCCGCACCACTGACTGGGCTAACTTTTCGAGGATTACCGGAACCGAAAGGTTCCGGGTAACGTCAACAGCCGCCTCCCCCGCCGCCTCGAGGAGCCGGGCCTTTTTCTCCTCCGCGCGGCTTTGGGCTTCCTGTAAAGCCGTCACCATCCGGTTAAAGCTCTGGTAAAGCCTCCCGACCTCGTCCCGGCGGACCATCTCCTTTACCCGCACCGAAAGGTCGCCCGCCGCTACGCGGTCCGCCACCGCCGCCAGCTCGGCTACCGGCCGCGCCACTGCACTCGCCAAGAGTCCTACGAGGAATAGGGAAACCAAAAATACCGCTAAGCCGGTCAGGGCAAAAACGCCGGTAACCCGACCGAGACCTTCCAAAAGAACCTGGCGCGGGACGCTATAAGCGACGATGAAATAGTGGCTATCGTAGGGCCGGTTGAGGTAAACGCGGATAAAACCGTGAAGATGGTCGGCATCAGAAAACTGAAAACATGCATCTTTGATGCCGATAAGCGTAGCCAGGTCCGGCGCCACATCCTTGAGGGCAACCGTCCCCGAAGTCTCCCGCGAGGGGTTCTCGCCAGTCTTCCCCCAGTACAGAACCCTCCCCTTTCGGTCCACAAGGTAAATAGTGCCCTCTCGCATAACGGCAGGAGAATTCCGCAGCAGGGCAACAAAATCCGTATCCACAATCACGGCGCCGGAAGTTCGGCCGCCCTCAAGGACCGGTGCTACAGTACAGAGTAGGGGCCGCATCCCGCCCGTTTTCTTATCCGGCACCAAATAGATGTTAGCGGTAGCTCTCATCCCGGAGGATAACGCCACCGCCTCCCGAAAGCAAGGACACTCGCGCCACAGTTTTGCCGGGGCGAGCGCCGCGCCGCCTTGTTCACCGCGCCAGACTTCCCTACCGTCTGCCCGCATTACAACCACCCGTACCAGCGCGGGTTCCGCCGTAAAACCCTCCTTTACCACCACCGAAAGGCGGGGCACGGCACTCTGGGGCGCATGGCCACCTGGCACACCACTTAAGAGTTCCCTCACTTCGGGAAGGTTGGCAAAGTAGAGAGTTCGCTCCTTAATATCCATAATCCGGTGTTCCACCGCCCGGTGCGCCCAGTACTGAAGCTCTACCTCTAGCCGGCCGACAAGTTCTTGCTCCAGAACCTTCCTACTCTCGGAGTAGGTCCGGACGCCGAGAACGGAAAGGGCAGCCAACATGATTAGCGAAACAGCCGCCATGAGTTTGCCCCTAATCCCTAAGCGCATACGCGATAAGACCACCAGAGATAACTTCTTATTGCAAAAATCGACATACTTTGGGACATTTTCGACTAAACTTGCAATATTCCTTCCTGAAAGCGCTCTGGCGCGTAAAAAAATTCGGCAGGGACATCTCATCCCTGCCTCCGACCTATCAATTCGATTCGCTGGGGGCTACCTTTTTGCCTCCAGAAGACGCCGCGCACCGACAAGGTGGGAACTCCAGTAAGGCTCAGTAAGCGCGTCCACCCGCACGCAACCGCCACAAGAACTGGCATGGATGAAGCGTTCGTCACCACAATAGATCGCCGCATGATCGATACCGGAGCCTGAAATGCGGAAGAGGAGAAGATCTCCCGGCATAAGTTCCGCGCGCGCCACCGGAACGCCGCAGGAGTACTGGGCAGCAGCCGAATGAGGCAGGGCCACACCAAACCGACCGAAAACGTGTTTCGTAAAGCCGGAGCAATCAAACCCGGTCGCGGGGCTCTCCCCTGCCCAGCGGTAACGGATCCCGAGAAGAGAGCGAGCGTAGGCGAGAAGGTCGCGAATATCGTCGCCGGAGCGTGCCGGAAGCGGCGCCCGGTGCGCTACCACCTTCGGTCTTACCGCCCGGACAGAAGTCCACCGCGGCTGCGGCAGCCGGAGCACCTGCCCGGGGTTGAGCGCCTCCGAACGCAGGTTGTTCACCCGCTTGAGCGCCGCCACGCTGGTACCGTAGCGTCGGGCGATCACCCAGAGAGAGTCGCCCCGTTTGACGGTGTAGTAGCCTGACTTTGCGAACGCTGGTGGGGAAAAACCGGAAAGCACGAGTAGGAGAGAAAGTATCGTGGTAACAGCTACCAGACAACAAAATCGCCGTAGATACCGAAAAATATGCCTAAAAAAATGGCCGTACGTCCAAAAAACCAAAGCTATCACCTATAGCATTTTATTTTTTACACTCTTCGACGTGCCCGGCCATCTTCCTTGTGGATAAGAAATCTTTTGTAACTTTCCGTTCCGGTCAGTGCTTTTTCAAGCGCCTCCGCCTCGTTTGGTAAGCTTCCTTCCTGAACCCGCCGGAGCAGGTCATCAAGAACCCATTTCACTTGCGGACCCTCGCCCAAATACCGGGCCACAACCCGGCCGCTAAGCGCCAAATCTGCCGGGTAAAGCGGCACTCGCCCCAAAACACCCGCCACTAAAAACCGTAACCGTTCGTTTTCCGCCAGGCGTTCTTGAGCCCCAATCTTACCCCCTCGCAGGTCCGCATCCCGCAGGGCCAATAGCTGCATAACCGCGCCCGCCAACTCCTCCCGGTCCTTAAAATCAGGAGCTAAGCGCCGCAGCCACTTCACCACGTTTGCTTCCTGCGCCGGGGGGAAATTCATGTGGTGGCGAATGAGCCAAACGACGCGCCGCGCGCAAAGACCACCTACCCGCAGACGGCCCAAGATTTCCTGGGCCATCAGGCTCCCCACCTGCTCGTGGCGGTAATCAGACAGCTCCCCCCGCTTATTGAGCGCCCGCACACCAGGCATTCCCTTGGCGATATCGTGGAGCAACGCGGCCCACCGCAGCGTTACCTCCGGTGGAATTGACGCGACCACCTGCATGGTATGCTCCCAAACGTCGTAGGCGTGGTAGCGCGGATTTTGCGGCACGCCGTAAAGCCGGGTTAACTCCGGCAACACTGGAACCGTTTCTTCTTTCCCCGCCGTCCGTGCCCGGCACCGCGTTGACAGAAGGCCTGTTTCCCGAAGAAGGGCAAAGCCGCGGGCGGGATGCGGGCTCAAAAGAATCCGCTCGAGCTCCTCCCTGATTCGCTCTACAGATAAGCCCGCCACCCGGTCGCGGGCGCGGACAATGGCCGCGCGGGTGCTCTCCTCTACCGAAAACCCGTACTCCGCCGCAAACCGGCAGGCGCGAAACGGGCGCAGGGCGTCTTCCCGAAAGCGCTCGTCCGGATCACCGACAGCGCGCAAAATCCCCCGGGCCAAATCCTCCCGCCCGCCGAAAGGGTCGTAAAGCTGCCCCTGGCGGTCGAAAGCCATGGCGTTCACGGTAAAATCGCGCCGGGCGAGATCCTCTTCCAGCCGCGAAAGGAAATCCACTTTTTCAGGCCGGTGGGCGTCCGCCCCGTAAACCTCGGCCCGGAAGGTAGCCACTTCGATCTCCATTCCGTCAACAATAAAGGAAATGACGCCGAAGGCGGCGCCTTTAGGATACGCTTTCAGCCGGAACTTTTGGGCCAAGTGCAAAAGTTCCTCCGGGCGGGCGTTTGTCGCCACGTCGTACTCCCGGGGGACCCGCCCGAGCAAAATATCCCGGACGGCTCCGCCGACAACAAAAGCCTGAAAACCCGATTCTTCAAGAAGCTGTAGGACTTTCTCTACCGGTGCCGGAAACAAGCGCAGCCCCCCTAATCCTTGCCTTTAATGACGGCGAGCGGGCGCATCCGGACCACCTTTTTGGTGATCCCCACGGCAACTAGAGTCTCGACCACCTGTTCGATATCCTTGTAGGCCAGCGGCGCCTCGTCCACCATTTCCCTGTAGTTCCGCGTGTTGTAGAGCACCTCGCCCATCGCCCGTTCGAACTCCTCGCGGGTAATCTTCTTCTCCGCGGCCGTCCGGGAAAGGACCCTGCCCGCGCCGTGGTTAACGGAGAAGAAGGTTTCCGCCGCCTTCTCCGTCCCCACTAACACGTAGGAGGCCGTCCCCATGCTTCCGGGAACTACCGCTGGGTGGCCCGTATCCCGGTAAACCAGTGGGTTTGCCGGGTGGCCGGCGCAAAGCGCGCGGGTAGCACCTTTGCGGTGAACCAGCAGCCGCTGTCCGTGGTGTTTTTCCCACTTCGCGATATTGTGGGCGACATCGTAAACGGGCCGCATCCCTATGGCTTCCGCCGTAAAACCAAGGATATCGCTAAAGGCACGCATGACATCAGTCATGATGATCTGCCGGTTGGCAAAAGCAAAATTCACCGCGCAGGCCATCGCCTTGTAGTAATCCTGCCCCTCGCGCGAATCAATCGGCGCTGCCGCCAGGCCCTTGCTCGGCAGCTCAATCCCGTATTTTGGCGCCACCGCCGCCAGCCGCTTTGTGTAATCGGTGCAGATCTGGTGCCCGAAGCCCCGGCTACCCGTATGAATCATTACCGTAAGCTGCCCGCGGAAAAGGCCGAAGCGCGCCGCCAGTTCCGGGTCGTAAACGTCGGTTACCTCCTGAAGCTCAATGAAGTGGTTACCGCCGCCGAGCGTCCCTAACTGCACGGAGCCACGCGCGCAGGCTTCCCGGGAAACGGCCGTGATATCGGCCCCGGGAAGACAACCTCCTTCCTCGATGTACTCCAAGTGTCCCGAGGCACCGAAACCCGCCTCGATCACCGCCTGCACGCCCCTGTGGGCCACGTCCTCGAAGATGTGCGTCGTCAATCCCTTGTGTTTTCCCTTTTTCCCTATGCCCGTCGGCACGTAATCCTCGATCCGCTCCATCAGCCGGCGGAGGAGCAGCTTATCAAAATCCCGGGCCAAAAGGTCGCTGCGGATGAGCCGCACCCCGCAGTTGATATCCATGCCCACCGCGCCGCAGGAGATCACGCCGCCCGGCGCCACGGCCATCACGCCGCCAATCGGGAGCCCAAACCCTTCGTGAATATCGGGCATCCCGATTACCGGCTCCACCACCCCGGGCAAACAGGCCGCGTGCATTAGCTGCTCCAGTGACTTATCATCCCGTAAATACGGTAGGAGATGCTCGTTCACATAAACAACCGCATCGACGCGCATCTTTCCGTGGCGCGGTATGCGGTAACGGTTAAGACCGTCTCTTTTCAGCTCCACCAGAACCACCCCAACGCCAAACCGTTGAACGTAAAGCGCCGCCGGTAACGCTAAAGGTCGCACCTACAGATAGACCCGCGGCACCCGGGCGCTCACACCGCACACAACTTCGTAATTAATTGTGCCGATCTTCGCGGCAACCTCATCCACCGGCAGGCACACTTCTCCCTGACGCCCGAAGAGGAGAACCTCGTCTCCCGGCGTCACGCCCGCAATCCCGTTGACCGCCACGATAATCTGGTCCATGCAGACCCGTCCCACCACCGGCACCCGCTGGCCACGCACCAAAACTTCCCCGCGCCCGGAAAGCAACCAGCTGTAGCCGTCGCCGTAACCGACCGTAACCGTAGCCAGGACCGTAGGCCCCGCGGTCCGGTAGGTCCAGCCGTAACTTACCGGAAAGCCAGCGCCGACCCTTTTTACCTGCGCCACCCGCGCTTTTAAACTCATCACCGGAGAGAGTTTTACCCCGCCGCAAACCGGTGAAGGGTAAAGGCCGTAAAGCATAATTCCGGGACGCACCATATCCAGGCGCGCTTCTGGGAAACGAATCAGGGCCGCGCTGTTTGCCGCGTGCCGGTAGCGAACCGATAAGCCGCGCCGCTCTAGCTCCCGGCAGAAAGCCAGAAACCGCTCGAGCTGCCACCGGGTTGGCTCTTCGTCAGCCATGTCGGCACAGGCGAAGTGGGTAAAAAGCCCCTCCACCTCCACCCGCAGCAACCCGGCAATAGCAAGGGCAGCTTCCACCCCGGCACCGTCGGCGGGAAGCCCCAGCCGGCCCATACCCGTATCCACCTTAAGGTGAAGGCGGAGCCTTTTTTTCTCCTGCTGCGCGGCCCCCGCTAACAGCCGGGCAACATCCACGTCGTAGGCGGCAAGAGAGACATCGGCCGCAACCAGCGCCGCGCATTCGTCGGGATAAACATACCCTAAAACTAAAAGGGGCGCCGCAACTCCCGCCCGCCGAAGTTCCAAAGCCTCACCGCCCCTGGCAACGCCCAGCCAGTCCACTCCTTCGGAAACGAGCGCGCGGGCGACCGGAACCAGCCCGTGGCCGTAGGCATTCGCCTTCACTACCGCCATTACCGCCGCCCCGCCGGCCAGGCGCCTCACTTCCCGCAGGTTGGCAGCCAGTGCTCCGAGGTCTACCTCAGCCCAGACCGGATACGCCATTCACAACCTCCCTAAGCCTCTCGATTTCCCGGCAGGCGGCCGGTAAAAAGCGAAGGATGTCTCCGGCGGTAAGCCCCATCTCTCCCGTCTCGCCCGCCGCAAGATCCCCTGCCCGCCCGTGCAAGTAAACGGCCGCGGCCGCGGCCCGGAAGGGATCGAGACCTTGGGCGATCAGGGCCGCAACCACGCCGGTGAGCACGTCGCCGCTACCGCCCGTCGCCATACCCGGATTCCCGGTAGTATTAATACCCAGGTAACCATCCGGACTCGCGACCACCGTCCGGGCCCCTTTTAAAACAACCACCGCCTGCCATTCCCGAGCCGCTTCCGCCGCGCAGCCGACCCGGTCCGCTTCCACTTCCGCCACACTTTTACCCGTTAGCCGCCCCATTTCCCCCGGGTGCGGGGTAACTACCAACGGCACTGTTCGCGCGGCCGGCAAACCACCTCCGGCCGCAAAAGCGTTAAGCCCGTCGGCATCGACCACCAGCGGGCAGCCAGCCGCCCGGACCAGCTCCTGGACCAGCGCGACCGTTTCCGCGTGCTGCCCGAGCCCCGGCCCCAGCGCTAAAACCGCCTTCCTTTTTAAAAGCGCCGCAACCGCCGGAAGAGCTTCCCGGCTCAGCGCCCCTTCCGGCGTCTCCGGCAAGCCGGCAGTCATAACCTCGGTGAGCTTGCCCGCCGCCACATCCTGCAGGCTGCGCGGCACGGCCAGCGTTACCAGCCCCGCCCCGCTTTTCAGCGCCCCCTGCGCCGTAAGACACGCCGCCCCGATCATCCCGCGGGAACCTCCCACAACCAGGACGTGGCCGAAATTCCCTTTGTGGGCCGTGGCCGGGCGCGGCGCAAACCAGGAAGAAACCAGTTCTGGCGTCAAGAGGTACCGCCCCGGTCCCTCGCCATCCGTGAGGGCGCGCGGCAGCGAAATGTCGGCCACTACCAACTTTCCGCAGTATTGCGCCCCAGGCGCGAGCACCAAACCAATTTTGGGGAGACCGAAGGTTACCGTCACCGTCGCCCGGATACAGGGCCCATTAACCCGCCCAGTATCGGCCTCCAGACCCGAGGGCAAATCCACGGCCACCACCGGCCTGCCTGCAGCGTTAACCGCTTCGATCGCCCTGCCCGCCTGACCCGCAGCCTTCCCCCGGAAACCCGTCCCGTAAAGGGCGTCCACCACAGCATCCGCCTGCAGCAGCGCTATTTTTAAAAGCTGTAGGCTCCCGGAGGTTGCTATCTGAAAAGACTCCTGGCCCAGGCGCTGCCAGATCGTGAAGTTAACCGCTGCGTCGCCCGCGATCTCTTCCGGAGCGCAGAATAAGAAAACCTTGGGCGCTGCCCCCCGCTGGAGGAGGTGGCGCGCCGCGACCAAGCCATCCCCGCCGTTATTCCCCTTGCCGCAAAGAACAACGACCCTTTTCCCCCCGAGCCCGCCTAACAGCTTTTCCACCGCGTCTGCGACGCTGCGGCCCGCATTCTCCATCAGGAGTAGCCCGGGGATCGCGTACTCCTCTATCGCCCGGCGGTCAATCTCCCGCATCTCCCGGGCCGTGACCAGGCGCAAAAAACGCTCCCCCTCCCTCGGCAACGGCAAAGGCTACCGCCGCACCGCCGTCGTGGGCGATGCTCAGGTGCAACCGCCGCACCCCCCGCAGTTCTGCCACCGCGGCCGCCCGGCCCCGCAGTAAAACATACGGGCGGCCGTCCGCGTCGTTCAGAATCTCTACTTCGTTAAATCCGGCGCCTACGCGTCCCGTACCGAGCGCCTTCAACACCGCCTCCTTGCCCGCAAAGCGGCCCGCCAGGTGCAACATTTTCGCCGCCTTCCGCGCGCAGTAAGCTTGCTCGGCCGGGGTGTAAACCCGGTTCAGGAAACGTGCCCCCCAGCGCGCGTGCAACCGCTCGATCCGCGCCACCGCTACGATATCCGTCCCGATGCCGACGAGCACCGCCCGCTTCTCCTTCTTAGAAGCCGAGAATCCGCCGGAGCTTCTTTGCCTGCGCCCGCGAGAGCGGCACTTCGCTCCGCTCCTTATCGTCTACAACCAGCGAATAGGTCCCGTTGAAGAACGGGATAATCTCCTTAACCTTGTGCAGATTTACGATGAAACACCGGTGCGTCCGGAAAAAGACGGTGGGGTTGAGCCGCGCCTCAAGCTCCTTCAAAGTGAAGTGGAGCAGGTACCGGTCGGCGAAGGTCTTAACGTAGACCGCGTCCCCCTCGGTAAAAATGTAGACGATATCGCTTTCGTTCACCAGTACCGTCTTCCCGTTTTTCTCGGCAGGGAGACGGCCGATCCGGATGGCCGGTTCCGCCTGCGTCGCCGCCGCCGCGCCGTTGCCGGACTCGCGCATCAGTTTCAATACCTTGTTTACCGCTTTACGCAAACGCTTCTCGTCAATCGGCTTCAGGATGTAGTCGACAGCGTTCACGTCAAAGGCCTTTACCGCGTACTCGTCGTAAGCGGTAACGTAAATCACGTAGGGTGGGTTCGGCAGCTCCTGAATCACCGCGCCGAGATCCAGACCACTCATCCCCGGCATAGCAATATCCAGAAAGAGCACCGAATAATCGAGCGCCTTGATAAGCGACAGGGCTTCCTGCGCGTTGGCGGCCTCGCCAACAATCTCCACGTTATCGATTTTCGAAAGCGCGTACCGCAACTCCTGGCGTGCGGGGTATTCGTCGTCAACGATTAACGCTCTTAGCTTCAAGAGCGCCTCCCTCCTTGCTCTCACCCAGCTGTTTCGTCAGCGGGATGCGAAATTGCACTATCGTTCCCTTGTTCGGTTCGCTCGTCACCTGTAAACCATAGTTCTCGCCAAAAAGACCCTTCAGTCGCTCGTTCACGTTTGAAAGTCCCACACCACTGCCGGAACCGAAGCCCGGAGTGAAGATCTTCGGGAGGATCTCCGGGGGAATCCCGACACCGTCGTCCGCAATCTCCACCGCCATCTCGTCACCCACCCGGCGTACCGCAATCCGCACCGTGCCCGGATCGACCTTCGGCATGATGCCGTGTTTGATCGCGTTTTCGACTAGCGGCTGCAAGGTGAGAATTGGTATCTGGTAATCAAAAAGGCTCTTATCAATGCTCCGGACAATCCGGAGCTTCTCCCGGAAGCGCGCCTTTTCCAGCACCAGATAGGTGTTAACGCAATCCCATTCCTCCTGGAGCGTGGTAAAGTGCCCCGTTGATTTGAGCGCGTGCCGGAAGAAAGAGGCTAACCGGATGAGCAGCCGCCGGGCCGTTTCCGGGTTGGCCCGGCTGAACATCACGATGGTGTTGAGCGTGTTAAAAAGGAAGTGCGGGTTAATCTGAGCCCGCAGCGCCTCAAGTTCGGCCTTCATCGCTAATTGCGACTGCCGCTCTAACTCGGCAAGCTCCATCTGGACCCCCAAAATCTGCGCAATACCAATCGCCAGGTTAATCGTGATCTGGGGTAGCGGCCCTTCCTCCGTCCGGTAGAGTTTGAGGGCTCCCACGACCTCGTCGCGGCACTTGAGCGGCACGATCACCACGGCACCTAACGGGCACTGGCAATCCTTTACCGGGCACTGGAAATCCGCCCGCCGCTCCACAATCTTGATCTCTCCGGTCAGGATCACCTGCTTGGTCGCGTGGGTTACGATCCCGCCACCGGGAGGGTGGCGCTCACAGCCAGGGCCTAAAAAGGCGAGGATCCGCTCCCGGTCGGTTATCGCCACTGCCGGCACATCGCCGATCCGTTGGATGATCTCGGCGATCTTGTGGGCCGTCTCTTCGTTAAGCCCGTGGCGCATGTAAGGCAGGGCCGCATCGGCGATCTTGAGCGTCGGGTCGATGGTCTGGCTATCCATCCGTAGCGTAGCCCGCTGCCGGGCTTCGCTCTGGCGCAAAAAGAAGAAGGTGAGGGAGTTGACGCCCGCCAGGACAAGCGCCGCCAACCAAAAATTCGGCCAGACAGCCACCACCAACCCCAAAAGTAAAAACTGCAAAAAAGCCATTTTCGTCGCCGTGTCCGCCACTGCCTCTTTCAGAAAGCGAACCATAAGCAACCCTTTCAATAACCGGCTATTTGTTTAAAATATACTATAAAATACCTTGGCCGTAAACGACATTCTTCGAGAGTGAGGCCGCAGGCAAGGCGCTTACAACCCGCAGAGAAGTTGCGTTAGTTCGAGTAAAATTTGAGTAGGGGTAACAGGATACATTAGAGGAATAAGTTGGT
>NZ_JBRAIN010000034.1:0-16371 GCF_052743955.1 Thermodesulfitimonas sp. | reverse complement strand
ATTAGAGGGAAGTGCGTGGGTAGTGCTTACCGCCTCCAAGACCTCAAAGGTTCAGAAGTACTGGAGGGATAGCTTGTGAGGTTGAGGCCCGGGCTATGGTGGCCCCAGCCTCGCGGAAAAACGTCTTAAACGTCGAACGTAGCACGTAGAACGTAGAACGTCAAAAGGAGGCTTCTATGCCCAGTAAATACTCCATCCAGACTTACGGCTGTCAGATGAACGAGTGGGACAGCGAGGTGATGGCCGGGATCGTCGAGGAGCTCGGCTACGAGCGGGCGGCGCGACCGGCGGAGGCGGACCTGGTGCTGGTCAATACCTGTTGCGTGCGCGAGACGGCGGAGAACAAGGTGTGGGGGCTGCTGGGGACCCTGGGCCGCCTGAAGAAAAAGCGGCCGGGAATGGTGATAGCTGTAACCGGTTGTATGCCGCAGCAGGAAGGGGTGGCGGCAGAGATCCGGCGGCGCTTTCCCTTCGTGGACCTGGTGTTCGGGACGCACAACCGGCACGAGCTCGCGCGGCTCTTAGAGCGGGTGCGGGCGGAGGGGCCGGTGGTGGAAGTGCTGCCGGAGGCTTGCTGTGTCCCTGAGGGTTTGCCCGTCAGGCGGGAGAGCCGCCTCCGGGCCTGGGTGCCGGTGATGTTTGGCTGCAACAACTTTTGCACTTACTGCGTGGTGCCTTACGTCCGGGGACGGGAGCGGAGCCGGCGGCCGGAGGATATTCTCCGGGAGGTGGAGACGCTGGCTGCTGCCGGCTACCGGGAGGTGGTGCTGCTCGGGCAGAACGTGAACGCTTACGGGAAGGGACTGGAACCCCGGGTCACCTTCGCCGACCTCTTAACGATGGTGAACGGGGTTGACGGTATCTGGCGCATCCGCTACACCACCTCTCACCCGCGGGATTTTGACGACCGGCTGATCGAAACCGCAGCGCGGTTGGCGAAGGTCTGCGAGAATTTCCACCTGCCGGTACAAGCGGGTTCAGACCGGATCCTCAAGCTGATGCGCCGGGGCTATACGCGGGAGGATTACTTCCGCCTGGTGCAGAAAATCCGGGCGGCGGTGCCGGGGGCGAGTATCACGACCGACATCATGGTTGGCTTCCCGGGGGAGACGGAGGAAGATTTCGCGGCCACCCTTGATCTGGTGCGGCGGGTGCGCTTCGACCAGGCCTTTACCTTTGTTTATAACCCGCGCCGCGGCACGCCGGCGGCCGCTTTGCCCGACCAGGTACCGGAGGAGGTAAAGTCGCGCCGCATCCAGGAGTTGATCGCGGCGCAGCAGGCGATCAGCCGGGAGCTGAACCGGGCGGAAGAGGGCCGGGTGCACGAGGTTTTGGTGGAGGGGCCGAGCAAGCGCGACCGGACGAAGCTCGCGGGCCGGACGCGGACGAATAAGACGGTCGTTTTTAAGGGCGAAGAGGGGCTGGTTGGCCGCCTGGTCCCGGTGCGGATCACGGCGGGGCACCTCACTTTTTTGGAGGGCGAAGTGGCGGCGGCTGCGGGGATGAGTGTGACGAGGATTAGCTCCTGCCGAAGCGTCTAAAGAACCACCGGTGATAACCGATACGTATGCCCTGGTTTCGAAGGCTTTAACCCCCGAAAGGCCGGGGGTTGTTTTTTGCCTTCCGGTCATCTGGTATAATTTAAGAGAACTGGTGCTTGCAGGCGCTGGCCGCTTGCCGGTTTTTTCGCCTGGTGATCCGGCTTACAAGAGGAGGCTTTTCTCCTTGAGCCTTACCCCCATGATGCAGCAATACATGGAGATTAAAAAGGAATATCCCGACGCCATCCTCTTTTTCCATTTAGGCGATTTTTACGAGATGTTTTTCGAGGATGCGGAGCGGGCGGCGCCGGTCCTGGAGGTGGCGCTGACTTCCCGCGACGCGGGGAAGCTCGGGCGGGTGCCGATGTGCGGGGTTCCCTGCCACAGCGCGGCCGGGTACATCGCGCGGCTGGTAGGCCGGGGCTTTAAAGTGGCGATCTGCGAGCAGTTGGAGGATCCGGCGCAGGCGAAGGGGCTGGTGCGGCGAGGGGTAACGCGGGTCATCACGCCCGGCACCTTTTTCGAGGGGCAACCGGAAGACCAGGCGCAAAGTACCTACGTGGTCAGCGTGGCGCGCGTTGGCAAGGCGGCCCTGGGGCTTGCGGTAGCGGATGTGGGCACGGGTGATTTCCGGGTGACGGAGTTTGCCGGTCCGGCGGCAAAGAGTGCGCTTTACGACGAGATTTACCGGCTCCAGCCGGTGGAGGCTGTGCTTCCGGAGGGGGAGAAGGAGCTGACGGGCTTGGTGAAGGCCGCGGCACCGGCGGCGGTCACCTTTTACCCGGAAGAGTTTTTTGCGCCGCACCGGGCCAGGGAGGCGCTGCGCGCTTTCCGCGCGGCGGGGGAGTGGCTGGGAGCCGAAGGAACCGCGCGCGAGGCGGCGGTGGCGGCCGCGGGCGCCCTGGCGGCCTACCTGCGGGAGACGCAGAAACGGGAGCTCGCGCACCTGAAGACGATCTCTTTTTATACTCCCGACGGCTTTATGCTCCTTGACGCGGCCACCCGGCGGAACCTTGAGCTCACGCGTTCGCTCCAGGACGGCGGGCGCAAGGGGACGCTCTTAGAGGTCCTTGATTATACGCTGACGGGAATGGGGGGGCGGCGGCTGCGGGAATGGCTCGAGCAGCCGCTCTTGTCGCCACAGGCGATAGAGGCGCGCCTTGCGGCGGTGGCGGTTTTGGTGGCGGATGAGGGGCTCCGGGAAGCGGTGCGGGCGGGGTTGAAAAAGATCGGCGACCTGGAGCGTCTCGCGGGGAAGCTGGCCTACGGGATGGCTAACGCCCGCGACCTGTTAGCGCTGAAGGAGGCGTTGCGGGCGGCGGCCGGGCTGCGCGAACTTTTGGGGGCGGCGGCGGGCCTGCTGGGACAGATCCGGGAACGGTTCGCGGATCTCGGGGATGTGGTGGCGCTTATCGAACGGGCGATTGCACCGGAGCCGCCGGCGGTTTTGAACGAAGGGGGGCTCATCCGGGAGGGCTACGACGAGACGGTGGACCGGCTGCGCGCGGTGCGGCGGGATGCGCGCAGCTTCATCGCGGCGCTGGAGGCGAAGGAACGGGAGCGGACCGGGATCAAGTCCCTGAAGGTCGGCTACAACCGCGTTTTCGGCTACTATATCGAGGTGACCAAGGCAAATCTTTCGCTGGTGCCCCCCGATTACCAGCGGCGGCAGACCCTCGCCACTGCGGAACGCTTTATCACCCCGGAGCTGAAGGATTACGAGGAGATGGTGCTGGGCGCGGAAGAGAAGCTCAACCAGCGCGAGTACGAACTTTTCTGTGCGGTTCGGGAAGCGGCGGCGGGGGCAATCGACCGCATCTTACGGACGGCGCGGGCACTCGGCGAACTCGACGCGCTCCAGTCGCTAGCGGTGGCCGCGGTACGGGGAAACTACGTGCGCCCGCGGGTGAACGAGGGCGGCGCGATAATCATCAGGGAGGGGCGTCACCCGGTCGTAGAGCGTTTTTTGGGGCCGGGCGGCTTTGTCCCCAACGATACCCACCTCGACGATGCGGGGCGGCGGATCGCCATTATCACGGGGCCGAACATGGCCGGGAAAAGCACCTACATGCGCCAGGTGGCGCTCATTGTGCTGTTGGCGCAAGTCGGCAGTTTTGTGCCGGCAGCAGAAGCGACGATCGGGGTGGTGGACCGCATCTTCACCCGCATCGGCGCGGCGGATAACCTGGCCGGGGGCCAGAGCACTTTTATGATGGAAATGAGCGAGTGCCGGACGATCCTCACCGGGGCGACCCGGCGGAGTCTCATCATCATGGACGAGGTGGGGCGGGGAACGAGCACCTACGACGGGATGAGCATCGCCCGGGCCATTATCGAGTACATCGCCACCCGGATCGGGGCGAAGACGCTTTTTTCGACGCACTACCATGAACTTACCGATCTCGACCGCCTGAGCGGGGTTTTCAACCTGACGGTGGCGGTGCGGGAGGACGCTTCCGGCGTTGCTTTTCTCTACCGGGTGGTGCCGGGGAAGGCGGATAAAAGCTACGGGATTCAGGTCGCGGCGCTTGCGGGGTTGCCGGCGCCTGTTCTGGCCCGGGCGCGGGAGATCCTGACGGCGCTTGAAGCCCGCGCCGGGGGTAACCGGCGGGTCGTCCAACTCGAGATTTTCCCGCAGCCGGAGGGGCACCCGGTAGTGGAGCGGCTCGCGGCGCTCGACACCGATAACCTGACGCCACTTCAGGCGCTCAACATCCTGGCCGAGTTGAAGGAGGCGGTGGCCGGGGTGAAACCTTCGCGGCGCGGCAGGCGGGGAGGACGCTGAGGATGGGCCGGATAAGGGTGCTCGATCCGGAAACGGTGGGCTTGGTCGCGGCGGGCGAGGTGGTTGACCGGCCGGCGTCGGTGGTGAAAGAACTGGTGGAAAACGCCTTCGACGCGGGAGCGAGCTGCGTCGAGGTGGTGGTAGAAAAGGAACTGAAAAGCATCACCGTCCGGGATAACGGCTGCGGGATCGCCGAAGCGGACGTTCTGTTGGCCTTTGAGCGGCACGCGACGAGCAAGATTACCTGCGGTGCGGATCTCGAGCGGATTACCACCTTTGGCTTCCGGGGCGAGGCGCTGCCAAGTATCGCTGCGGTGGCCCGGGTAGAGCTAAAAACCAGGGTGGCCGATGCGGTTGGCGGGACCCTTGTGCGGATCGAGGGCGGGCAAGTGGTTGATTGCCGGCCGGTGGGGGCGCCGCCCGGGACGACGGTAACGGTAGGCGACCTTTTTTACAACACGCCGGCGCGGCGGAAGTTTTTGTGCTCGCCGCGCGTCGAATTGGGGCACGTGACGGATATGACTGGGCGTCTGGCGCTCGGCCGCCCGGATGTTGCGGTGCGGTTGGAAAGCGGCGGGCGGGAACTCTTCCGCACGCCCGGAACGGGGCTGGCGGGGGCGGTGCGGGCGATCTACGGGGAGGCGGTGGCGGCGGCGCTCGTCCCGGTGGAGGCCGAAGGGGCAGGGGTGCGGCTGACGGGTTTTGTAGGCAGGCCGGAACTCGTGCGGACCACCCGCCGCGGGCAGACGTGGTTCGTTAACGGGCGCTACGTGAAGCACGGGGGGTTAACGGCGGCGGTTTACGAGGCTTACGGCACCTTACTGCCGACCGGCAAACACCCCTTTTTCGTGCTGCACCTGACGCTCGACCCCGGGTTTGTGGATGTGAATGTCCACCCGCAAAAGCTGACGGTCCGCTTCGACCGGGAGCGGGAGGTCCTCGCTTTTGCGCGCGGTGCCGTGAAAAAGGCGCTTTTTGGCCGCGCCGTCCTGATTCCCGGAACGGCGGGAAAAGGGGCGGCGGGTGGAACGCCCTCCGGAGCCGGTTTCCGGCGGGTGCTTCCTGACTGGTTACCCGGGCGAGGGCCTGTCCCCGGCCTTTTTATCAGGGAAGAGACCGAACGCTACGGGGCGGGGGCTGTGGCTACGGCGGCAGAGGCGGCAGCCACGACGCGGCTACTGCCGGGCGAAGGGGGACCCCCCGGAGCCGGCAGCGAAGGGGATACCGCGGCCGGGACGCCGGGAATCCTTCTGCCGGGGGCGGGAGCTCTTCCGGCGGGTGTGGCAGAAGCCGTTTCCCCCGGGGCGACAAGCGACCCCGGGGCGGTGAGCGCCACTTTCCCTGCCCTTGAGTACCTCGCTTTTTTGCCGCCCACCTACCTTTTAGCTGCCGGGCCCGAAGGACTTTACCTGATAGACCAGCACGCGGCGCACGAAAGGGTACTCTTTGAGGCGTTCGGGGTGGCTCTGGCCCGCGGGGGGATCGTCAGCCAGTTGTTAGTGACCCCGGAGCTGGTGGAGGTCCGGGGCTTTGCTCCGGAAGTGGCGGAAGAACTCGAGCGCTTCGGCTTTTTAGTGGAAGCTTTTGGCGAGGACGCCGTGCTGCTCCGTGGTGTGCCGGCGGGTGTGAGCGTAGAGCGCGGGCGGTTGTTGCTGGCGGAGCTGCTCGCTCTCTTTACCGCGGGGGAGCAGGCGGGCGGGGGGCCAGGCGCGGGCCGGGAAAAGGCGGCGCTCGCTTCGCTTGCCTGCCACGCGGCGATTAACGCGGGCGAGCGGCTTGCGGTTCCGGAAGCGGCGGCCCTGATTAACCAGCTGGCCGCCTGCCGGGAGCCTTTCACCTGCCCCCACGGGCGTCCGACTGTGGTTTGCCTCGGTTACGGGGAGCTGGCGCGGCGTTTCGGCAGGAGGTAACGGTTTTTAGCGTGCGGGTTTTAGTGACGACGACCCACGGGGCGGGTGAGGATGCGGCTGCGGCAGGCCAAGCGCTGGCGGTTCGGCTGGACGTTCCCTTTGTGCCGCGCGGCGGTCACGGTCTGGCAACGCTGCTATCCCGAGAGGGGGCGGAGGCGGCGCTAGTTTTCGGACCCCAGCGTCTCAGTCTTTGTTTTTACAGGGACGGCCGCCGGGAAGAGTTCTTTTTCCATCCCGGAACCGCTTTGCTACGCATAAAGAATATCCTTGCTGGGAAACCTGACCAGATGATACAGGCGATGGCGCTCCGTCCCGGTGATACGGTTCTCGACTGCACCTTGGGGCTCGGTGCCGACGCGATTGTGGCGAGTTTTGTTGCCGGGTCCCAGGGCCGGGTGGTGGGGGTGGAGAAAGTGGCCCCGTTAGCGGCGGTGGTTGAGTACGGGCTGCGCCATTACGCGGCGGAACCGCTCCTCACGGCCGCGATGCGGCGGATCGAGGTGGTGGTGGCCGACCACTATGATTATCTCCTGCGGCTGCCGGCGGCGAGCTTCGACGTTGTCTATTTCGACCCTTTCTTCCGGGTACCGGTGAAGGGGGCGGCGCAGGTTGCGCCGCTGCGGGCCGTCGGGGAGAGAGCGCCTCTTAAAGAGGAGGCGGTGCAGGCGGCCCTCCGGGTGGCGCGCCGGCGGGTGGTGCTGAAGGAGCGGCGGGGAAGCGCGGCGTTTACCCGCCTGGGTTTTCGGGAATTCTGCGGCGGGCGGCACGCCCACATCGCCTACGGTGTGAGGGAAAAATGACGGCGAGGCTGCCATTGTTGGTGATCACGGGACCAACGGCCACAGGGAAATCAGCGGTTGCGGTCGAGGTAGCGCTCCGGGTCGGGGGCGAAGTGATTTCGGCCGATTCGATGATGGTTTACCGGGGCATGGATATCGGCACCGCCAAACCAACACCGGCGGAGCGCAAAGGGGTGCCGCACCACCTGATCGACATCGTGGACCCGGAGGAGGGTTTTAGCGTCGCCGCTTTCCAGGCGCTGGCGCGGGAGCACATCCGCGAAATCAGCGCGCGGGGCCACCTGCCCATCTTGGCTGGCGGTACGGGGCTTTATATCCGGGCGGTGGTAGAGGGGTTCCGCTTTGCCGGCGGCGTGGACCGGGAGCTGCGGCGGCGTCTGGCGGAGGAGGCGCGGCGTTTCGGCCCGGTTTACCTGCACGAGCGGCTCCAGGCGGTCGATCCGGAAGCGGCGGCGCGGATCCACCCGCACAATGTGAAGCGGGTGATCCGGGCGCTAGAGGTTTTCTACCGGACCGGCCAGCCGATTTCGGCAGCAGCCACCGCGGCGGCACCCCAGTACGACGCGCTTGTTTTCGGGCTTTACCTAGAGCGGGAAGAGCTTTACCGGCGCATCGAGGCCCGGGTCGATGCGATGCTCGCGGCGGGACTGGTTGACGAGGTCAAGCGTCTTCTTGCCCGGGGCGTGCCCCGCGAGGCGACCGCGATGCAAGCGCTCGGCTATAAGGAAATCGCGGCCTACTTGAGGGGGGAGGTGACCCTCCAGGAGGCGGTCCGCCTCCTGAAGCGTAACACGCGGCGGTTCGCAAAGCGGCAGTTCACCTGGTTTAAGCGAGAGGAGGGTATCCGGTGGCTTGACGTGGCGGCTTACCCCGGTCCTGCGGCGGTAGCGGCAGAAATCGCCGCGGCGGTGCAGGAATATTTCGGGCGGTAGCGAAGGGAAAAAAGACACCCGGAAGAACCGGGCTCCGGGAGAGAAAAAGAGAGACGGAGGTAACAAGAGGTGTCCAAAACCCAGATCAACCTGCAGGATGCTTTTCTGAACCAGGTCCGGAAGGAAAATATCCCGGTCACCGTCTTTTTGGTGAATGGTTTTCAGCTGAAGGGTGTGGTGAGGGGCTTTGACAGCTTCACGGTTATCCTGGATAGCGAAGGGCGGCAGATGATGGTTTATAAGCACGCGATTTCCACGATCAGCCCGGCCCGTCCCATCAGCACCGCACCGCAGCCGCAGGAACCGCGGGCGAACGGGTAGGCGCTAAGGTAGCGGGTGTTTGGGGCGTGGTACGGGACCTGAAGCTGCTGGCGGCGGAAACACTTGAAGAAGTAAAGTCGCTGTGGTGTCGTATCGATAACCTGGCGCTTGCGAACCAGCGCCGGGTACTGGCGGCTTTTCGGGCGGCACGCGTCAGCGACTTTCATTTGCGCGGCTCGACCGGTTACGGCTACGGGGACGCGGGGCGCGAGGCGCTCGAGGCCGTTTACGCGGCGGTTTTCGGCGGGGCGGCGGCGCTGGTCCGGCCCCAGATCGTCTCCGGCACGCACGCCTTATCACTCTGCCTTTACGGGGTTTTGCGGCCGGGCGACGAGTTAGTGGCGGTGCAAGGCAAACCTTACGACACCCTGGAAAAGGTGATTTCCGGCGCGCCCGGCGCTTTAACCGAATGGGGCGTGCGCTACACGCAGGTTGAGCCGCTGCCCGACGGTTCCGTGGACGAGGCGGCGGTGGCCCGCGCGCTGGCGCGGCGGCCCCGGGCGGTGTTGCTCCAGCGCTCTGGAGGCTACTCCTGGCGGCGTGGGCTGCGCCTGCAGCAAATCGGGGCGCTGGTTAAGCTGGTTAAAGAGATCAGCCCTACGACGGTGGTCATCGTGGACAACTGTTACGGGGAGTTCGTGGAAGAGGCGGAACCTCCTGCGGTCGGCGCGGACCTCTGCGCCGGCTCCCTCATCAAAAACCCGGGCGGCGGTATTGCCCCAACCGGCGGTTACGTGGTCGGGCGTGAAGAGCTGGTCGAGTTGGCGGCGAGCCGGCTCACCGCTCCCGGGCTGGGGCGGGCGGTGGGGCCCACGCTCGACTGCCAGCGCCTCTTCCTGCAGGGCTTTTTCCTGGCGCCCCATTTCGTGGCCGAGGCGCTTAAGGGCGCGGTTTTTGCGGCGCGTTTTTTCGCGCGGCTCGGCTTTGAGGTTCTCCCCCGCTTTGACGAGCCGCGCAGCGACATCGTGCAGGGCATTCGCCTCGGCTCCCCAGAAAAGCTCCTGGCCTTCTGCCGGGCGATCCAGGCTGCCTCGCCGGTTGACGCCCACGTCCGTCCCGAAGGCGGGCCGCTTCCCGGTTACGGGGATGCGGTGGTGATGGCCGCCGGCACCTTCGTTCAGGGCGCTTCTCTCGAGTTCACCGCGGACGCACCGGTGCGGGAGCCGTATGCGGTCTACCTGCAGGGCGGGCTCTGCAAAGAGCACGTAATCTTAGGGGTCAGTGCGGCTGCAGAGGCGGTTCTGGGCGACGGGTCTCCCCCTACTGGTAATCTGTTTAAATAGAGGCCGGAAAGCGGCGGGCGTCCGGTGGTGAAACCGGTCCGGGAAAACCTCTGGCGCGTGGTTATTCCTTTTCCCCGCTGTAGAGAGCGGTCAGCCCCTCGCGCAACCCGGCCGGCTTAAACCCGAACTCTTTTTCCACGCTGTCCGGAGCGGTTACGCTGCTGCAACCCATTTGCTTCAGCTCGACCGAGGTAACGGGCGGGTCGGGAAAGAGCTTCTCCATCACGGGAACCACCAAACGCAGGAACCAGACGGGCACGGGAATTTTAATGCGCCGGAGCTTTTTCGCGGCGAGGAAAATCTCCAGCATCTCCCGGTAGGTGAGGTGTTCCGGGCCGCCGAGGTCGATGGTCCGCCGGATGGTCCGCGGGTCTTCAAGTGCCAAACGAACGCAACGGGCGACATCCGCGGCGGCAACCGGCTGAAAGAGCGTCTTGCTGGCGGGATAGAAGACGAAAGGCGGCGGGGAGAGGCGCACCGATTGCTCCATCCGGTCGAAGAAGCCGGAGCCGGGCCCGAAAACCACCGACGGCCGGAGAATCGTCCAGGCCAGGCCGCTGTTCCGGACGATCTCCTCCGCTTCCCACTTAGAGTGGGCGTAGCGGTAAGCCGGTCCGGGCTTCACGCCGAGGGCGCTCATATGGATGAAGCGTCGCGCGCCGGCTGCGGTGGCCGCCCGGACGACGTTCGCGGTTCCCGCCACGTTTATCCGCCGGAAGGTGGTGGCGCCCTGCTCCCGGATGATGGCGACGAGGTGCACCACTCCTGCGCAGCCGGCTGCCGCGCGCTGGAGCGAGGGGTAGTCGGTGACATCGCCAGGCGCGAACGCGGGCCCATCCCCTAAGATAAAACGGGCTTTGGCAGGGTCGCGCACGAGGCAGCGCACCGCGAAGCCGTTTTGCAGGAGCTCCTGGACCACGGCCCGGCCCACAAGCCCCGTACCACCGGTTACCAGGATCACAGGTACCCCCCTCGAAAATAGAGGTTGAACCTTATACTGACAGACCTTTAGCGTCTGTTCTGCGTTCACCGTTTGTCATTTTCATTCCCGGTGGCCCCGCTTAATCGTCATGAGGGACTCCCTTGAAAATACCCCCAGTTGGCGTTAACACCGGCGGCTGTTTCACTCCTGCGCGCACGTTCACGGCGCAGCCCTTTTTCCGCGCGGCGCGGGTAGCCCAGGGGGCTATTGCTGCGGCGACCAGTAGGGTTCCGCCAGGTCTGTAAACGCTGCGAGCGCTGCGGTGGCCCCTTCGCTTACCGCGGTGACGATCTGCCGGACACCGCCGGTCACGTCTCCCGCGGCGTAAACGCGGGGGATGTTTGTCCGGCCGCTCCGGTCAACCACAATAAAGCCGTCAGCAAGCGCCACACCGATGCTGGCGGCCAGCTCCGTGTTCGGCTTTTCCCCGATGGCGACGAAGACGCCGTCGGTGCGGATTTCCCGCGTTGTTCCCTCTTTCAGGTCCTTCACTAGGACGCCGGTGACCGCTTCATCCCCGCGGATTTCTTCCACCACGCTGTTCCAGACGACCGGGATCGCTTCGCGTTTCACCGCTTCCTTCAGGTGGTGCTCCGCGCGGAACTCATCCCGCCGGTGGATAAGTGTCACTTCGCAACCTAAGCTTTTCAGGTAGAGCGCATCAGTTAAAGCGGCGTTCCCACCGCCGACCACGACGACCGCCTTATTTCTGAAGAAAAAGCCGTCGCAGACGGCACAGTAGCTCACGCCGCGCCCGGAAAAGGCTGCCTCTCCGGGGACGCCGAGCTTTCGCGGGCCGGCGCCGGTAGCGAAGAGGAGGGCCCGGGTCGTGTAACGGTCACGGTCGGTGACGACCGTGATAATTTCGCCCGTGTTAATCGCCTTAACTTCTTCGCCTTCCCTGATGGGGACGTAACTGCGGGCGTGGGCGGCCAACTTTTCCGCTAATTCCCAGCCAGCGATTTTGGGGAAGCCCGGGTAGTTTTCCACCGCCGGGATCGCGAGGACCTGCCCCCCGGCCGCCCCTTTGTCGATGATCACCGCTTTAAGTCCGCTCCGCGCGGCGTAGATACCGGCGGTAAGCCCCGCCGGTCCCGCACCAATAATGAGCAGGTCAAACGCCGTTTCCTTTTCCGTTCCGGTCACCTGAAGATCCCTCCGTAGTACTTTTTTCTACTGTAAGCGGCAGCTTTTGCCGGATGTTTTTGAGGTATTCCCGGTCGATTTCCGCCGTGAGGATGGTTTCCCCCGGGCCGGCACGGGCGACAACTTCCGCCCAGGGGCTCACCACCATCGAGTGGCCGAAGGCCACGTAAGGGGCGGCCGGATTGCGGGCCGGCGCTGCCCCCACCGTATAGATCTGGTTATCTAACGCGCGGGCCCGGAGTAAAAGCTCCCAGTGGGCCGGGCCGGTAATCATATTGAAAGCGCCGGGAACCACAATAACCTCCGCCCCGTGGCGGGCCATCTCCCGGAAAAAGGCGGGGAAGCGGATGTCAAAGCAGATCGCCACCCCGATGGTCCCGAGGGCGGTGGAAAAAACGGTTGGCCCGCTTCCGGCGCTTAAAGTGGCGGATTCCCGGAAAGAAAAGCCGCCGGGAAGGTCGACGTCGAAAAGGTGGACTTTGCGGTGGCGGGCGATGAGCCTTCCTTCGGGATCGAAGACAAAAGAGGCGTTGTAAAGCCTGTCGCCCTCGCGCTCGGGGATGCTGCCGCCGACGAGGTAGAGCTGCTCTTCGCGGGCCGCCTGGCTGAGCATTTGCAGGGCTTCACCGCCGGGGTAGCTTTCCGCGTAACGGGGAAAGAGTTCGGCGGCGTAGGGGCAGACGAACATTTCCGGCAAGACCACAAGTTCTGCTCCCCGCCGGGCGGCGCGGTGGACGAGTTCCCTGGCCCGCGCCAGGTTTTCCCGCTTATCATGACGTACGTCGAGCTGACAGACCGCCACGCGGAACCGCGACGGGGGTTTTGCGGCCATCCTTCTCACTCCCTACACTTCCGTATGAGAGGTTAATTCGCGCTTTCCTTTTTATTTCCTGCCGGCAGGTGGATTATATCTGCTTACCGGCTCTTGACAAACAAGCTGCTACCGGCTAATCTTTTGGAAAAAATGGAGAGGAAGGAGGAAGAAGCCTGTGGAAGAGATTGTGGCGCAGGTGGCTGGCTTCATGGCGCTGGCGGCAAAAACGGCGCCGAAGTCGCTCGGGCAGGATTACCTGGTCACCCGTACCCTCACCGGTGAAGCGGTGGGGCGCCTGGCCGACGCGATGGTGGCCTACGGGCGCGAAACCGGGAAGAAGGATTTCGACCGGGACGGGGAGAATATCCGCCGCGCGGCCGCCGTTTTTCTCATCGGGCTGAAGGAGGCAAAACCCTTGGGGCTTAACTGCGGCGCCTGCGGCTTCGCGCGCTGCGAAGACGCCGCGCCGCGCGAGGGCCCGGAGTTCCGGGGGCCGCAGTGCTTCTGGCGGGCGATGGACATGGGCATCGCGCTTGGTTCGGCCGTGAAAACCGCTTCGCTTTTCAACGTCGATAACCGGGTGATGCGCCGCGTCGGCGTGGTGGCGCGGCGCCTCGGGCTCATCGACGCCGATGTTGTGCTCGGCGTCCCGCTCGCGGCCACCGGGAAGAACATCTTTTTTGACCGGGCGCTGAAGAAAGAGTAAGGGCGTCCGCGGCGTGTCGGGCCGGAACGAGCGGGATGGGCCCGGGCGACGAAAAAACGGTCAGCGAAAACCATTCACCTTAAATAAAGTTTCCGCAGCAGGTGCCCCGCATCCAGCACTTAGATTTGCGGAGTGCTGGGTGGGGGAGAATAGGGAAGTCCGGTGCAAGTCCGGCGCGGTCCCGCCACTGTAACGGGGAGCCAGACCGCAAGAGAGGCCACTGGTTGAAAGCCGGGAAGGCAGCGGTCCGGGGTGATGATCCGGAGCCAGGAGACCTGCCTGCTGTGCGCTCAGCTCCGGCGCGGCACCGGGGTCCGGCCTTGGATAATGGTAAAGTCCACGGCAGCGTGGGCTTTTATTTTTGGTTCTCCCCGGCTGCAGGCGCGGCTTAAAAGGGCGTGCCGCGGTCGTTGACGCTAAATTTTGCGCTAATTTTAAATGGAGGTGGTTTACGTGCTCCTTTCCCAGACTATTGCGGCCGTCGGCGAACTCAACCGGGAAGCGATGGCGCAGGCGCAGGCGCGGGTGGACAGCCTGCTTAAACCCCCGGGGAGCCTGGGGCGCTTAGAGGAGCTGGCGGTGCAGCTCGCCGGGATTACCGGGCGCCCCGTCCCGGAGATCGGAGCGAAGAGCGTGATTGTGATGGCGGGCGACCACGGCGTTGTCGCGGAGGGGGTGAGTGGGGCACCGCAGGAGATCACCTACCAGATCCTGCCGCGCTTCCTTGACGGCACTGGCGGCATCGGCGTTCTGGGGCGCCACGTAGGCGCAAAGGTGGTGGTTGTGGATATCGGCGTGGCGCGGGAGGTCACGTGGCCGGGGGTTTTGGTGCGGAAGGTCCGGCCCGGCACGGGAAACATCGCGCGCGGGCCGGCGATGACGCGGGAAGAGGCGGTGCGCGCGGTGGAAACCGGTATCGAAATCGCGCAGGAAGAGATTGCGCAGGGCGCCGACCTCCTGGCGACGGGCGATATGGGCATCGGCAACACCACGCCCTCAAGCGCTATTCTCTGCGCGCTGGCTGGGATTCCGGTGGCGGAGGCGGTAGGCAGGGGCACGATGGTGAACGACGCGGTGCTGGCCCGGAAGCGGGCGGTGGTAGCGGAAGCCCTGCGGGTGAACCGCCCGGACCCGGCAGACCCGCTGGACGTGTTAGCAAAGGTCGGGGGGCTGGAAATCGCGGGGTTGGCGGGAGTGATCCTCGGCGCTGCGGCCCGGCGGATTCCCGTGCTGTTAGACGGTTTTATCACCGGTGCGGCCGCGCTGATCGCGGCCAGTCTCTGCCCGCGGGCGAAAGACTTTATGATCGCCTCCCACCTTTCGGAAGAGCAGGCGCACCGCCATATGCTCGCGGCGCTCGGCATCAAGCCCCTGCTGGATCTCAACCTGCGGCTTGGCGAAGGCACAGGGGCGGCGCTGGCGATGCCGCTGGTCGAGGCGGCGGCGAAGATCCTGAAAGAGATGGCGACCTTCGGCGAGGCCGGGGTGAGTGACATGGAGCGGGATAAGCTGCTGTAACGCTGCCCGCCTTGCCGAAAGCAAAGGCAGCGGCCCTCATTGCGGGGGACCGCTGCCTTTCTCTTGGGATTTTCGGCGTTCTTTAAGGGAAGAATTTTAAGACTGCGGGTTAGCTTCTGCCTTCTGCTTTTCCTGTTCAGCCTTGGCCTTTTGGGCTTTAAGCATCCGGAGGTCAATGAACCGGTCTTTGAGCTTCTTCATCACCATCGGCATCGTGGTGTACTCCATTTCGTCAAGGTGGAGCCGGTGTGGTTCGAAGGGGCCGAGGTGCCGCATATAGTCGGCGATCAGGTTGCAGAGGTTGCGCGCCTGGTCGAAGGCCGGGTCGTCGAAGAGGTCCTGCGGCCCGACGAGCCGCCCGTTGGCTAACTGGAAGCCGAGCGCCACCACCCGCGGCGGGCCGTCAAAACGCGTGGGCGTCGCCTGCCGGAGGCCTACCGGCATTAGCGGGCCGCTATGCGACCCCCGCATCCAGCCCGAAACCAGGTGCGGGTGGGCGAAGGGCTCCAAAACCTCGCCCAGCGCCGGGTAGCCGCTCTGGCACCGGACGATACAGACCGGGTCATCCTTGCCTACGTAGCGCCCCGCCATAAGGTTAAGCCGCTGCGTGCTGGAAACGGCCGCGATCTGCCCGGTATCCTTGTGGAAAATCCGTTTAATCGCGTAGCGGCCGGGCGCACCGATGAAGACCAGCATATCGTAAATATCTTCGGGGGCGTGGAACATGATTTTTTTATCTTCGATGAGGTCGCGCACTTCAAAGATAAAGCCGTTGTGCATTTTGGGGTCGATTACTAGGCCGATAGTATTGAACGGGTCGGCGAATATCTTATAGAGGGGATAGTTCCACGCGCCGGGCTCCGTCTTGTCCGCCATGAAAATAACAATCGGCTCGCTTTCGCGCTCCTCGACCTCCATTTCGGCTACGCCCGGGCCTAGGCCCTTGATATTACCCGAGAAAGCGTCAGCCAGGAGGTCTTGCCCGGCGCCGTAGAGCTTGAGCTTTTTCGCCACCTCGGTGCAGGCAACAAAGGTATCCCAGGCGAGTTGGTGGATCTCTCCGTTGTTGCGGCCAAGTTCGTGGGTGAGAATAAGGTTGATGTCGTCCCCCACGTGGGTCACGTGGAAATCTATCAGTAACGGACTGCCCGAGAGCACGCCCCGTGCTTTTTCCAGCAGCTCCGGATGAACGCTTGAGTGACCGACATAACCGCCAACGTCTGCTTTGATTACCGAAACCGTAACCTTTCTACCCATCTGCTTTCTCCTCCCCCAAGCTTAAAAGTGATAAACTAATTCTATGAATACGAGGTTTATTCCTCCTCAATTAGCGCTTTTTGCAGATTTTTTTCAGGCTATCCGGGGCCGAAGGAGGATAACCGCCTGAGCTGGAAGAAAAGAAAAAAGGGGCCTCCTTCGAAAAAATAACCCCTCTTTACTACTCCGAAATGGTGGGCGCGGGAGGTTTCGAACCTCCGACCTCGTGAATGTGAGTCACGCGCTCTCCCCCTGAGCTACGCGCCCTTGCTTTTTATTCTACTATAAGAACCCGGGAAAAGCAACTGGGAATAACGCAACGACCGAGTCAAGCCATAGTAGGCGGTTTTTTCTACCAGGTCCTGTCCCGAAGGCA
>NZ_JBRAIN010000033.1:13045-16738 GCF_052743955.1 Thermodesulfitimonas sp. | reverse complement strand
GCTTACCCGCTCTGGATCTGCCTGGGGCGGCAGGGATAGGAGACGGGTGTAGGCCCCGCGGGGGCGCTCGGCATAGAGAAGCGTACCGCGGGGAAAGTTTTCGCTCAGCGGCGCGTTGATCGCAATTTCGGTGGGCGAAACCTCCAGCACAAGCTTATCAGGGTCCACTCCGGCCAGGTCCACCAGGTAAACGATCTGCTCTCCGGTGTCGAGGATATCCGCCCGGGGAATGATGCCCGGAGGAACCATCCACGAAGGCATCCCCGTAGAGATAGCGCCGGTTACTTCCGGACCAGGCGTCTGCCTTATTTCCACTACCTTTTCCCTCCGTAGCCATTTTTGCAACGGTTTGCAAGGGACACGGTTTTTTCGGTGCTCGTAAACTATTCTGACCGGTCCTTTCCTGATTTATGCGCCAGCCTGCGGGTGGTAGGTAGTGGTGGGATTCCGGGATGTGGCGGTGTGCAATCTTTTCCAGAAGGGATTTCGTTCTGGGACGGCGAAAAATCCTGCGCGAAAAGACTTGGTCCGGTAGGTGGCTCTTTTGGCGCCAACTTTCTTAAAGCTCGGGATTCTTTCGCTGCTCCTCCTCGGCCTCCCTCTCCTGGGAGTAAAGGTTACCGGCGGCGCAGTTGGCCCCTACCTATCTTTTCCGCCGACAACCCGCTTTGTGCTCCAGCCCTCTTTTTCCTGGGTGGCCTTCTTTTTGCTTGCCCTTCTCCCCCTCGCCACGGCAGCGCTTTATTGGGCCTGGTTCCGGCGCCCGGCGCTTCCGGCTGCTTCGCAGTCGCCCCGACCGGGGCGACTGCCCCGGTGGGGCGTGGCGGGTCTTCTTTGGCTGGGCTGCGCGTGGGTGCTGGCCTGGACCCGCTTTCCGTGGTTTGCGCCGTGGCAGCGGTACACTTTCAGCCCTCTATGGCTCGGCTACATCGTGGTGGTGAACGCCCTCACCTTCCGGCGGACAGGGCGCTGCCTGCTGACGGAGCGGCCCGGCTATTTCCTCGCCCTCTTTCCTTTAAGCGCTTTCTTCTGGTGGTACTTCGAGTATCTCAACCGCTTCGTCGCAAACTGGTATTATGTAGGCCTCGGCTCCCTGAGTCCCCTCGAGTACTTTCTGTTGGCGACGCCGCCGTTTGCCACGGTCCTCCCCGCGGTCCTCAGCACCGCAGAGTGGCTGGCAAGCTACCCTTTCTGGGGCTCCCGCCGCGCCGGGTTCTGGGCGCCACGGCTAAAACACCCGCGCCGCGTTGCCGGACTGTTGCTGCTCTTCGCTGCGGTGGGCCTTACGGGCCTCGGCATCTGGCCCCGGTACCTTTTCCCGCTCCTCTGGCTTGCTCCCCTGGCGGTTATCATTTCCCTCCAGACCCTGCTTGGCGAGGAGACAGTCTTCGCGCCGCTCAAGGAAGGGGACTGGCGCCCGGTTCTGGTGCCTGCTGCAGCGGGCTTGATCTGCGGCTTTTTCTGGGAAATGTGGAACTACTACAGCCTGGCCCGCTGGGAGTACGCTGTTCCTTTCGTGCACCGTTTCCAGATCTTCGCGATGCCGCTGTTAGGGTATGCCGGGTACCTTCCCTTCGGGCTGGAGTGCGTTCTGGTTAGCGATCAGTTTGCTCGCCTGTGGCCCACCAAAGAATCCGTCTGCCCGGTCCCTCTTGATCACCCTGCGCCGCCCGACCAGAGTTTGAAGATTACTTTTTGACGGCGAATGCGAGCGGGGAACCACGAATGGACTAACGTTTTGCGACAGCTTGACTTTGGTGGCTTGTTGTATCACAATTAAGGTAAAAGTAAGGGGGTGGGGTTTTGGTCGGCGTAGTGGTGACCGGCGCGGCCGGCAGAATGGGCCGGGAAGTTGTCCGCGCGGTGAGCAAGACCAACGGGATGATGGTAGTTGGTGCGGTTGACGTGAATCACGTGGGGGAGGACGCCGGTGTTTTGGCCGGCATAGGCCCGATAGGAGTTGTGGTCCGGTCCGACCTGGAAAGTGTGCTGCGGGAAACCGGTGCGGCGGTGATGGTAGACTTCACTACGGCGAAGGCAGCGGTGCAGAATATCCGGACCGCTATTGCCTGCGGGGTCCGTCCGGTAGTAGGCACGACGGGCATCCCGGCAGAAGAGCTGGCGGAGTTGAGCCGGCTGTGCCGGGAGCAGGGTGTGGGCGGACTGGTTGCTCCGAACTTTGCCATCGGAGCGGTATTGATGATGCACTTTGCCGGGATAGCTGCCAGGTACCTGCCGGCAGCGGAGATTATCGAGCTCCATCACAACCAGAAGCTCGATGCGCCTTCCGGAACAGCACTGAAGACGGCAGAGATTATCGCGGCCAACCGGACAAACGAGGCGGTTGAGGACCGGACGGAACTAGAGAAACTGAGCGGAGCCCGGGGCGGTTCGCTGGAAGGAATCAGGATCCACAGCGTGCGCCTACCGGGCTTCATCGCGCATCAGGAGGTTATTTTCGGCGGCTTAGGACAGACGCTCACCATCAGGCACGACTCGATCTCGCGGGAATCCTTCATGCCGGGGGTGATAATGGCGATCAAAAAGGTGCTGGAGCTGAAGGAGATGGTTTACGGGCTTGACAAGCTGATATTCGCTTGAGGCTTCTGACCGCCAACTTCCAAAACGCACCTCCCTCCCCCGGGGTCATATACTGGTTATAAGCCGCGGGGGGCGAGAAAAGTGAAAGGCAGACTCAGAGGAATCACCGCAAGCGTTGTAGGCGGCGATCAGTGGGCGGTTTTTGTGGCCGAAGAGTTCCTGAAAGAGGGCGCCTAGGTAAGACTGGCCGGGCACGAAGTGGCCGTTGCGGGCGTTCAGGCGGCAGGTACCGTTGAGGCGGCGCTGCGCGGGGCGAATGCTGTAGTTTTCCCCGTGTCGGGGGTAAGCGACGATGGTTACGTGGCGACGCCGGGTAAGCCGCTTTCGCTCAGCGAGGAAGACCTAGCGGTCCTTTCCGTGGGAACGCCGGTTTTTACCGGCTTTGCTAGAAAGTTCCTGCGCGAAGTTGCTAACCGGCGCGGGCTAAAGTTGGTCGAGATTGCGGAACGGGGCGATTTCGCCATTTTAAACGCGATCCCTTCGACCGAAGGCGCAATTCAACTGGCAATGGAGCACCTGCCGGTAACCATCCACGGTTCAGCCGCTTTTGTGCGGGGCTTTGGGCGGGTCGGTATGACTCTGGCGCGGATGCTTACCGCTCTCGGTGCCCGAACTACCGTTGTGGCGCGCGACGCGGCGCAGCGGGCGCAGGCGATCGAGATGGGCTGTCGGGTTGCCGACTTCGGCAGGTTGCCGGTGCTGGCTGGCGAAGCAGACGTAATCTTCAACACGGTGCCGGCGCTTGTGCTGACCGTAAAAATCCTGAAGGCTACGCGGCCCGACGTATTGATAATCGACCTGGCGACCAGGCCGGGGGGAACCGATTTCGATGCTGCCCAGCGTTTGAAACGGCAGGCCGTCTTAGCTCCTTCGCTGCCGGGAAGGGTGGCGCCCAAAACGGCGGGCCGGATATTCGCCCAAGTGGTTGCTGATCTGCTGGTAGAAGAAAAGGGCCTCGCGCTTGCGGTTGGGCCTTAAGAGCAGTTTTCTGGTGGGGAGGTAATCTTTTTCAATATTTCAGGGGGGTGCTTGCGGTGCGGCTTAAGGGACGGCGCATAGGGTTTGCGTTAACCCGGCTCTTTCTGCACCTTG
>NZ_JBRAIN010000033.1:0-12945 GCF_052743955.1 Thermodesulfitimonas sp. | reverse complement strand
GTTGATTGAAGAAGGGGCCGAGGTTATTCCCATAGGGAGTCGCGAGGCGGCCACCACCGATACCCGTTTCGGAACGGCGGCATATTGGAAGAGGATGCTGCGGGAGCTGACCGGCAACGAGGTGATCGATTCGATTGTCGCCGCCGAGCCGATTGGGCCGAAGAAGCTCCTTGATCTTTTAGTGGTGGCACCCTGCACCGGGAACACGCTGGCGAAGCTGGCTAATGCGATTACCGACGGGCCGGTTTTGGTGGCGATCAAGGCGCAGCTCAGGAACCAACGGCCGGTAGTTCTGGCGATCGCAACCAACGACGGCCTGGGAATGAACGCCCGCAACTTGGGTGTACTTCTAAACGCGAAGAACATTTACATGGTACCGTTTGGTCAGGATAACCCGAAAGAGAAGCCGAATTCGCTGGTTGCCCGGATGGATCTTTTGCTGGACACCATCTTGTACGCGCTCGAGGGGAAGCAGATCCAGCCTATCGTGATTAGCTACCCGAACGCTTCGTGAAGAGAAAAACTGGTCTTAGAGAGGGGGCCTCCTTTGCGACAGTTTAACGTAGCGGTGGTAGGCGCAACCGGGGCGGTTGGCCAGGAGATTTTAAAGGTGCTGGAGGAACGGAACTTCCCCGTACGGGAGCTCCGTCCTCTGGCTACCGCCCGGTCGGCCGGCAGGGTCATTTATTTCAAGGGCGAAGCATATACGGTAGAAGAGACGCGACCGGAGAGTTTTGAGGACGTGGAGATTGCGCTTTTTGCGGGTGGTGCCGCGAGCAAGGAGTTCGCCCTGGCAGCGAAAGAGCGGGGGGTGCTGGTGATCGATAACTCGAGCGCCTTTCGCCTGGAACCTGATGTTCCTTTAGTGGTTCCAGAGGTCAACCCGGAAGACGTTAAATGGCATAGAGGGATAATCGCCAACCCTAACTGTTCTACGATTATCATGGTGGTGCCCCTGAAACCAATTCACGATGCCGCGGGGATCAAACGGGTGGTGGTTTCCACCTACCAGGCGGTTTCCGGTGCGGGGGCGGCGGCCATTAAGGAGCTTGAGGCGCAGACCCGGGCGGTGCTAAGCGGGCAGGAGTACCCGCCGCAGGTCTTCCCGTACCAGATCGCTTTTAATCTGATCCCGCACATCGATATTTTCCAAGAGCTGGACTATACCAAAGAAGAGTGGAAGATGGTCAAGGAAACCCGCAAAATTTTCCACGACGATTCTCTGGCGATTACCGCAACGACAGTTCGGGTTCCCGTGGTCCGGTGCCATTCCGAGTCGGTGAACGTTGAAACGAAGGAAAAACTTACCGCCCAAGAGGTACGGGGAATCCTTTCGCGGGCACCAGGGGTGGTGGTCGTCGATGACCCGGCGGCTAAAAAATACCCGATGCCCATCCTGGCCTGCGATAAGGACGAGGTCTTTGTCGGGCGGATCAGGGATGATAATTCGCTAGACAAGGGTTTAAACCTCTGGGTGGTGGCGGATCAGCTCCGTAAAGGCGCGGCCACGAACGCGGTGCAGATTGCGGAGTTGGCCATCAAGTATGGCTGCGTGTAAAACAGGTGTCGGATGCAGGATGTCAGAAGCATCCTGTAAAACATTATCTGGTTCCGGCCTCTGACTCTCGACTGCTGAACTTTGGAGGTGGTGTAAGCGATGGCGGATTTCGGCCGGGTGCTTACCGCGATGGTGACGCCCTTCGACAAGGACGGTAGCCTGAACCTTGCCCAGGCGAAGAAGCTGGCCCGCTACCTGGTGGAAAACGGTTCCGACGGGCTGGTGGTTGCCGGCACTACCGGTGAATCACCGACCCTCACCAAGGAGGAGAAAATCGCCCTCTTTGAGGCGGTGGTCGAGGAGGTGGGCGGGAAGGCTACGGTGATTGCGGGCACCGGTAGCTATTCTACTGCCGACAGCATTGCCTTAACCCGGGCGGCGGAAAAGGCTGGCGCTGACGGGGTGATGCTGGTGGCCCCGTACTACAACAAGCCCTCGCAGGAGGGACTTTACCGGCACTTCCGGGCGGTGGCGGAGAGCACCAGCCTGCCGGTAATGCTCTACAACATCCCCGGGCGGACGGCGGTCAACGTCCTCCCGGCCACGGTAGCGCGCCTGGCGAAAGATGTCCCGAATATCAAGGCGATCAAGGAGGCGAGCGGCAATCTCGACCAGGTGAGCGAGTTGCGGCGGGTCCTTCCCGACGACTTCGCGATTTACAGCGGGGACGACGCTTTGACGCTGCCGGTCCTGGCGGTGGGCGGCAAGGGTGTGGTGAGTGTGGTCGCCCACATTGCCGGTAAGCGTCTACAGGAGATGATTAACGCTTACGCGAGCGGGAACGTGACCCTGGCGGCGAAAATTCACAAGGAACTCTTCCCCCTTATTAAGGGGATGTTTATCACTACGAACCCGGTGCCGGTGAAGGCGGCGCTCAACCTTCTCGGGATGAACGTGGGCGCACCACGGCTGCCGCTTGTAGAAGCGACGGCCGAGGAGAAGGAGAAGCTTGGTCAGCTGTTGCGGGACGTGGGTCTGCTTTAGAAAAATGGGGGAGCGCGAGGGGGTAGTAAGCGGGGCTGTCCCAAAAGTCAATCGGGACAGCCCTTTTTTCGTGATAGATGGCGTAGTGAAGATTCACTTTTCTTTGAAAATTTTAGGGGCGAGGACTTAGGAGTTATCTTGCCACCGCAAGCTTTGCCAGATTATGCGCTATACATAACAGACCCCATTCGATCTTTACCTTCTCAAGTCCGCGAAGCAGAAAGCGTCTGAATGACCAGTTACCCTTTATCTGTCCAAATACCGATTCAACCTCCACCCCTCTTTGGGAACGCAGCAGTAGCCCCTTGTCCGAACGCAGGTTCCTGGCCGCCTCTTCTTTTAGTCTTTGCAGTTTCAGACTTACCCTGACTTTTCGGTTGCCAGGAGAAGCGGTTCGAGATTCATCCTTTTTATCGCTGAGTTTACCACCCGCACCAGATGGTTTGCCGGTATGAGGTCATCCAGGCGCATCGGAAGCATCAGTTGGTTCATTTGGTACGGCTTAAAGGTAACTTTCCTGCTGCACCTCTTCACGTCTCTATTTTACTGCATCTTGCCGCTTCTTGTAAAGTAAAGGGGCTGCCACTCTCGGGACAGCCCCATACACGGACCCCCCTCGCCCCGGTATTTACAGCCGTTCCGAAATGTGTTACTATGATGGTATGAAGAAAGAAGTCTGGAAGTCAACCGGAACAGCAGTCTACAACATCAATTACCACTTCGTATGGTCAACAAAATACCGCTGCAAAGTATTGCTTCCGCCAGTGGACGAATCCCTGAAAGAGACAATTGCTACCCTGTGCAGGGAACATGCCTACGAACTGCTGGCCCTGGAGGTCATGCCCGACCACGTGCACGTGTTTCTCGCGGCTCCCCCAAAAGTTGCCCCAGCGGTAATCGCCAAGGTACTGAAGGGCTCCACGGCCCGGACGGTCTTTGTAAAGCATCCGGAACTTAAAAAGAAGCTGTGGGGTGGCCACCTGTGGAACCCAGGCTACTATGTGGGCACAGCGGGACAGGTTTCCAGCGATACCATCAGGCGGTATATTGAGGCCCAGAAAACAGAGGAAGGAGGTGATTGAGTGCCCCTGATCACACTCAAAGCCCAAATCTATGCGGACCTGCAGACTGAAGCCGTTCTGAAGGACGCCATGTTCTGTGCCACCAAGGTTTACAACGGCCTGCTGGGGCATCTAGGGATCATGGTTTGCGACGATGTAGATGAGAGGAACACATCCATTACTTGCCACGCGTGCGGGAAAATCAGGGCTTCCAACCGGAGGCAGCGCAGCCTGTACACGTGTTCCTGCGGTTGGAGGGCGCAGGCCGACATGAACGGAGCTCTTAACATCTTCAAGAGAGCTTACCAGGTATCTCCCGTGAAGGGGAGTAGTGGCCGGGTGGCGCGGCCCGCGGCTGTGTCGTTCCTGTTGGGATGGCACGGTGTCGTTGAACCGAAGCGCGAGGGTAAACCTTTGCGTGCATCCGCTTGGGGATGCCCCTTAATTTATTGAGAGGAGGACGTCACGGAATTATCAGGGCAAAAAGTTTGGTTGAAGTTGTATCTACCCGTTTCGGTCTCCCTGACCGAGTCGACCGGCGGCCTATGTGTGTTGCGCACGCATTCTGTTTCTATGTTTATTGTGGTAAAATAGGCTTGTAAGCCGCCATTTAACATTTAAGGAGTGAAAGCCCTTTGGCTCCTGTCCCCGCCCGGTTTCGAGCCTTCTTTTGGGATACTGACCCGGAAAAGCTCGATCTCAAAAGACACAAGACCTACATTATCGAACGCCTGTTAGAGTTTGGCGATGAAGAGGCTTATCGGTGGCTTTTCCGCCACTACCCGGAGGAAGAAATCAAAACGGTCGTGAAAAAAAGTCGGCGGATTTCCCGCCGTACGGCCGTGATGATGGCTAATTTTTACGCCATTCCGGAAGGGGAAGTTAGGTGTTTGCGCGCAGCGTCAGTTCTGCCGCCCGCGCCGTAATCAAAGCGTTGGCGGTCGAAAGGATTTTCCCTAAATGGGGCTTTTACCTGGCGGGGGGCACGGGCCTCGCCCTGCATCTGGGGCACCGGTTTTCCGAAGACCTTGATTTCTTTTCGGAGCGTGTTTTTGAGCCGGAAGTTTTGGTGCGGGAATTAGGGCCAAGGCTTTCCCTTACCGTGTTCGGTATCACCGCCGGGACGCTTCACGCTTCCTGTGGCGAGGCGGTGAAAACAAGTTTTTTTACTACCCGTACCGGTGCCTTTACCCCCAAAGGGAGTTTGATGGCTGTCCGGTGGCCGATTTTCGGGACATCGCCGCCATGAAACTTGTCGCCGTAGCCCAAAGAGGGACCAAAAAGGATTTCGTTGACCTCTACTTTCTGCTCCGGGAAAAGATCACCCTTGGGAATTTAAAAGAAATCGTGGCGCAGAAATTTGCCGGCGTCCGGTACAGCTGGCCGCATCTTGTCCGGAGCCTCGCCTATTTCGAAGAGGCAGAGGCAGACCCACCTCCCGTAATGTTTAGCACGGCGGGAACGCGAACCCTCACGGCGAGAGAATGGCGGCAAATTAAGCAGTTCTTAACGGAATTGCAGCGCGAAGCCCTCCGCCAAATGCAGGATTGGCGCTAGCGACGGCGAATTTGGGGCAATTGGGGGGCATGTTTTTTCCAGTGCAGGAGTTTTTGCAGGAGCTTAATCCGGAGCAACGGGCGGCGGTCTGCCATACAACGGGGCCGCTTTTGGTGCTGGCCGGGGCTGGCAGCGGCAAGACGCGGGTGCTCACCTACCGGATCGCGTATCTCATCCGGGAGGCCGGCGTCCGGCCCGAGAATATCTTGGCGATCACCTTTACGAACAAGGCAGCCCGGGAGATGCGGGCGCGGGCGGAGCGGCTTTTGCCATATCAAGCGGCGGACCTCTGGGTGATGACCTTTCACGCAGCCTGTCTCCGGATTTTGCGCCGGGAGATCCAGCATCTCGGCCGCAGCCCGGAATTTGTGGTTTACGACGAAGACGACCGGCGGGTGCTCATCAAGGAGTGCCTGAAGGAAAAGAACCTTGACGAGAAGCGCTACCCGCCCGGCGGTCTCATCGCGGCCATTTCCTGGGCGAAGAACTGGCTCGTGCCGCCGGAAGAGTATGCGCAGCAGGCGCAGACGCGCTACGACGCGGTCGTGGCGGAAGTTTACGCCCTCTACCAGGAAAAACTCGCGCGCTACGGGGCACTCGATTTCGATGATCTTCTTGGGGAAGCGGTGCGGCTCTTCCGCGAGTGTCCGGAGGTGCTCGCGCGTTACCAGCGGCGCTTCCGGTTTATCTTAATCGATGAGTACCAGGATACGAATCACGTTCAGTACGTCCTGGTTAATCTCTTGGCTGGCGGCCACCGGAACCTGATGGTGGTGGGCGATCCGGACCAGTCGATTTACGGCTGGCGGGGCGCCGACATCCGTAACATCCTGAGCTTTGAGCGGGATTACCCGGAGGCGCGAGTGGTGAAGCTGGAGCGGAACTACCGCTCTACCGCCGCCATTCTTGCGGTGGCTGATGCCGTGATCAAACACAATAGCCTGCGTAAAGAGAAGGTGCTTCGCCCGGTGCAGGAGGCGGGAGAGCCGCCGGTGCTCTACGTGGCGGCGGACGAAGTGGCGGAGGCCAACTTCGTCGCCGGGCAGATCGGGGTGCTCCGCCGGGAAAAAGGCTACGCCTACCGGGATTTCGCGGTCCTCTACCGGACGCACGCCCAGTCGCGCGTGTTAGAGGAGGTTTTGCTGCTCAGTGGCATTCCCTACGTCATCCTCGGCGGCCTCCGCTTCTACGAACGGAAGGAGATAAAAGATTTGCTCGCCTACCTCCGGCTCATCGTAAACCCAGCGGACGCGCTGAGTCTGAAGCGGGTGATTAACGTTCCCCCGCGCGGCATCGGACCCGGCTACTTCGGGCGTCTCCTGCAGCACGCGGCGGCACGGGGCATCTCTCCGGTAGCGGCGCTCTGCGAAGCCGATGGGATTTCCGGACTGCCGCAGGGCGTCCGGCAGGAGATGCGGGCGCTCGGCAGGTGGCTGGTGGAGCTGCGGGCCCAAGCCCTTCCGGTCACCCGGCTGGTCGAAAGGGTACTGGCGGAGACGGGTTACGAGCGCCACCTTTTGGCGGAGCGGACGCCCGAGGCGCAGGCGCGGCTCGAAAACATCAGGGAGTTCCTCACGGTGACGCGCGAGTTCGACCGCGAGGAGCGCGGCGGGCTGCCGGAGTTTCTATCGGAAATCGCGCTTTTTACCGAGGTTGACCGTTACGACCCCGAGACGGACGCCGTGGCGCTCATGACGCTGCACAGCGCGAAGGGGCTCGAATTTCCGGTGGTTTTCCTCACGGGGATGGAGGAGGGCCTTTTCCCCCACATCCGGAGCAGCGGTGAGGCGACCGCGATCGAGGAGGAGCGGCGTCTCTGCTACGTGGGGCTCACCCGGGCGAAGGAGCGCCTTTTCCTGACGCGGTGTGAAATGCGCCACCTGTACGGGGGTCTGCAGGCTAACCCGCCGTCGCGCTTCCTTGCCGAAATCCCGGCGTCGTTGTTGGCAGCGGGCCGCCCGGACGCGGCGGGTGATGATGAAGTGGTGGTGGAACTCAAGCCGGGCGACCGGGTGGCGCACCGCAAGTGGGGGCCGGGCACGGTAGTAAGTATCACGGGTAGCGGTGAGGATACCCGGGTGACGGTGGCCTTCCCGGCAGTAGGTATAAAAACGCTGCTTTTAAGTTACGCTCCTCTGGAAAGGCTGGCGGCCGAGTGACGAAACACCTCTTGTTAGTAATCCTGCTGACGGTGCTGATTCATCTCGTCAACACCTTGATTTACGGCGTGCGCCTCTCCGGCGTGCGGACCGGGCGGCTGGCGACCGCTTACTCCCTTTTTAACCTGATTTTCCTTATTTCCAGCACGGCGAACACCATCCAGGCGCCGCTGTTTTCTTCGCTCGTTGAAGGAGCGATCAACCGGGGCCTAGCTGCCATGCCGCCCGGGGCACCAGCGACAGTGCTGCTCTCCTCGCCGGTTTACCGGCAGGAGCTCGCCGTGCTCGACCAGAATATCCGCCTGGTGATCCTGGCGGCAACCGGCGGGACGTTTTTAGGGGGGCTTTTGATTCCGGCTTTTGTCCGGGTTTTTTCCCGGACGATCCTGCTTTTTGAGGAAGTGGGCTCGGTGCCGCGCCTGGTGCTTTTCGCTTTTTCCCCGCGCCGCTTTTACCGGGCGCTCAAAAATATCCGGCCGGCGACGCCGGAAACGCTGCGCAAGGCGATACGGTTGCGCGCTACGATGCCGAAAGGTTTTCTGCTGCTCAACATCCTGATTACGGGCATCTACACAACGGGGGTGCTCTCGGCGCTCTACGCCGGGGCGCTCTTCCCCTACTACCGGACGACGGCAACGCTCCTTTCCCCGATTGTCAACGGGATCGCGGCGGTGCTTTTGGCGACGGTCGTTGACCCGACGGCGGCGATGCTCACCGACCAGGCGCTGCGGGGCAAGCGGAGCGAGGCCGACATCCAGCAGATGGTGTTTTTCCTGGCGCTTACGCGCTTTGCGGGCACAATTTTAGCCCAGGCGCTTTTCATCCCGGCGGCGGAGCTGATCCGCTTCGTTGCCGCGCTGATCGTTTAGATGCTGGCGGGAGGAGGTCGGGTTGCGCGTGCTCACGCGGGAAGAGGTGAGACGCCGGATTGAGGAACTCCGGCGGGAGATCGAGTACCACAACTACCGCTACTACGTCCTCGACGCCCCCGTTATTTCGGACGCCGAGTTCGACCGGCTGGTGGCGGAACTGGTTGCCCTGGAGCAGGCTTTCCCAGAGTTTATTACCCCTAACTCACCGACGCAGCGGGTTGGCGGCGCGCCGCGGGAGGGCTTCGCCACCGTCCGCCACCGGGTCCCGATGCTGAGCTTAGCCAACGCTTTCGAGCCGGGGGAACTGCGGGACTTCGACCGGCGGGTGCGGGCAGCGCTGCCGGGGGAGGAGGTGGCTTACGTGGTGGAGCCCAAGATCGACGGGCTCGCGGTCTCCCTCACTTACGAAAACGGCGAGTTCGTCCAGGGGGCGACACGCGGGGACGGGGAGACGGGCGAGGACATCACGCCGAACCTCCGGACGGTGCGCTCGCTGCCGTTACGGTTGCTCAAGGACGCGCCCCCGGTGGTGGAAGTACGCGGTGAGACTTACATGCCGAAGGAGGCCTTCGCCCAGCTCAACGAGCGGCGGGAGGAGGCGGGCGAACCGCCCTTCGCCAATCCCCGGAACGCGGCCGCCGGTAGCCTCCGGCAACTCGACCCGCGGGTTACGGCGCACCGGAAGCTCGACCTCTTCGTTTATGGCCTCGGCTACAGTGAAGGGCTGGCTCTCACAAGCCACCACGCGGTGCTCGCGTGGCTCGCCGCGCAAGGCTTCAAAGTAAACCCGCACTACCGCCGCTTCACCGACATCGAGGCGGTTATCGCCTACTGCCTCTCCTGGCGGGAAAAGCGTTTCGACCTCCCCTACCAGATCGACGGGATGGTGGTGAAGGTCGACGACTTGGCGCAGCAGGAGCGGCTCGGGGCGACGCTCAAAAGTCCGCGGTGGGCCGTTGCTTACAAATTCCCGCCCGAGGAGGCGGTGACCCGGTTGCGGGAGATTGTGGTGAGCGTCGGCCGGACTGGCGTGCTCACCCCCACCGCGGTCTTCGATCCCGTGCATCTCGCGGGAACCACGGTGGGCCGGGCGACGCTGCACAATGAGGATTTGATCCGCGAAAAGGACATCCGCGTGGGCGACTACATTGTGGTCCACAAGGCCGGGGACGTTATCCCCGAGGTGGTCCGCTCCCTGCCCGAGCGGCGCACGGGCGGCGAGCAGGTTTTCCGGATGCCGGCGCGGTGTCCGGTCTGCGGCGCGAAAACGATCCGGGAAGAGGGCGAGGTGGCCATCCGTTGCCCGAACATCTCCTGTCCGGCGCGGCTCAAGGAGAGCATTTTGCACTTCGCTTCCCGGAACGCGATGGATATCCGGGGCTTAGGGCGGGCGCTGGTAGAACAGTTGGTAGAGAAGGGCCTGGTGCGGAACGTAGCTGATATATACGGGCTCAAGGCTGAAGATCTCGTGCGTCTCGAGCGGATGGGGCCGAAGTCGGCTGCCAACCTCCTGCGCGAGATCGAGGCGAGTAAAAAACGGGACCTCGGGCGGCTCGTTTTTGCCCTGGGCATCCGGCACGTCGGCGAGCGGGCCGGGAAGGTGCTGGCCGCGCACTTCGGGAGCCTGGCGCGATTGATGGCGGCTACGGCGGAAGAGTTGACCGCGATCCCCGAAATCGGGCCGAAGATGGCGGCGAGCATCCGGGCCTTTTTCAGCGAACCCCGCAACCGCGCGGTGGTTGAGGCGCTGGTAGCGGCAGGCGTCAACACCGTGGCGCAGGCAGCACCCGGTAAGGGGCCGCTGGCCGGCAAGGTTTTCGTTCTCACCGGGGCGCTCAAGGGGTACACGCGTGAAGAGGCAACCGCCCGGATCGAAGCCCTAGGTGGCCGCGTTGCTTCGAGTGTGAGCCGGCGGACTGACTACGTGGTGGCGGGGGAGAATCCCGGCTCAAAGTTTGCGAAGGCGCGGGAACTCGGCATCAGGATTTTAAACGAAGACGAGTTCAACCGCTTGCTGGCCGGCGACGAAATTTAGCCGTAGCATTCCGCGGCAAATTTTGTTAGAATCAAGAAAAAAGCGCGGGAGGAGATTTTCTTTGAGCGACCGGCAGAAGATGTTGGAAGCGACGCTCCTGCAGATCGAGCGGCAGTTCGGCAAAGGGGCAATCATGCGTCTGGGGGAGGCGACCGGGCGCTTTCAGGTAGAGGTGATCCCTTCGGGCTCCATCGCGCTCGACGTGGCGCTCGGCGTGGGCGGTTTCCCGCGCGGCCGGGTGGTCGAGATCTTCGGACCGGAATCCTCGGGCAAAACGACGGTGGCGTTGCACGCGGTTGCCGAAGCACAGCGCGAGGGCGGTGTGGCCGCCTTCATCGACGCGGAGCACGCCCTTGATCCGGTCTACGCGCGGCGCCTGGGGGTGGACGTGGACAACCTCTTAGTGGCGCAGCCGGATACCGGAGAGCAGGCGCTCGAGATCGCCGAAGCGCTGGTGCGGAGCGGCGCGGTGGATATCATCGTGGTGGATAGCGTGGCGGCGCTTGTGCCCCGGGCGGAGTTAGAGGGGGAGATGGGGGATATCCACGTGGGCCTGCAGGCGCGGCTTATGTCCCAGGCGCTCCGCAAGCTCACCGGGGTAATCAGCAAATCCCGGACCACCGCCATTTTCATCAACCAGATCCGGGAGAAGGTGGGGGTGATGTTCGGTAACCCGGAAACCACGCCGGGCGGGCGGGCGCTCAAGTTTTACGCCTCGGTGCGTCTCGAGGTCCGGAAGATCGAGGACTTAAAGCAGGGTGCCGAGAAGATCGGAAGCCGCGTCCGGGCGAAGGTAGTCAAAAACAAGATGGCCCCTCCCTTCAAACAGGCCGAGTTCGACATCCTTTACGGCGAGGGCATCTCGAAGGAAGGGAGCCTCCTTGACGCCGCATTGGAGCTCAAGCTTATCACCAAGGCGGGAACCTGGTACGCCTATGGCGACCAGCGGCTCGGACAGGGCCGGGAGAACGCGCGCGACTACTTGAAAGAGCACCCGGAACTCTGCCGCGAGCTCGAGGCAAAGGTGCGCCAGGCGCTAAACCTCGCCCGGGGCGAAGCGGCGGCGAGCCAGCCGGAAACGGCCGCGACGCGCGGCGAGAGCTGAGGCTTGATTTAAGGCAAAGGGTTAAAAACCCTACAGGAGAGAGGAATCCTGTAGGGTTTTTAGTTAAAAATGTTTCCCGACCGCTGTCTTTCGTTTTCCAGAACCTACTCCCGGGCTCCCAGAGACTGCCGGGGCGTATAACTGGTGTGCAAAAGCTGGTGTGACCTGTGCCCCAGGGGTTCGCCCAGGAAGTCTTGGTACAGCTTTTTAATCTCCGGGTTCTCGTGGGATTTCCGGTATTTAAGCGCTTTATCCCGCGTGTAGCAGCCGTCGATGCGCGATCTCCTGCGCCCGGTATCCGTAGGGATCGGCTGTCCCCCGCTGCCGATGCACCCGCCGGGACACGCCATAACCTCGATGAAATGGCAGTCTTTAAGCTCCCCGGCGCGCAGTTTATCCATCAGGGCGCGCGTTGGCAAGCCCGTGGGCGACCAAAACCTTGACCTCAATGCCGTTCATGGGTACGGTTGCCTTTTTGATCCCTTCCATCCCGCGGACCGCCTCAAAGTCGATCCTCGCTAACGTCTTTCCGGTGGCGATCTCGTAGGCGGTGCGCAACGCCGCCTCCATCACGCCACCGGTCGCCCCGAAGATCTGGGCGGCGCCGGTGCCGACACCCATCAGTTCGTCATAATCCTCGTCCGGGAGCGCGGCAAAGTCGATTCCGGCCTCCCTGAGTATCCGGATAAGCTCCCGCGAGGTGAGCACCACGTCCACATCCCTACCGATGGCAGGGTTGCCCCAGTAGCGGCTGGCCGCATTCATCTCCGGCCGTTGCGCCTCGAATTTTTTGGCCGTGCAGGGCATTACCGAAACCACAAAAATATCTTCGGGCTTGAGCCTCTTTTGCTGCGCATAATAGGTTTTCGCGAGGGCGCCAAACATCTGCTGGGGCGATTTGCAGGTAGAAACGTGCGGCAAGAGATCGGGATAGAAGTGCTCCATAAAGTTAATCCAGCCCGGACTGCAAGAGGTTAGTTGCGGCAGGACGCCGCCCTCGTTTATCCGCTTTAAAAGCTCTGACCCTTCTTCCATGATCGTGAGGTCCGCCGGTGAAATTCGTGTCGAAAACGGCGTCAAAACCGAGGCGCCGCAGGGCCGCCACCATTTTCCCCGTGATATCCGTCCCCGGCGGCAGGCCGAAAGCCTCACCGATGGCGACGTGCGTCGCTGGGGCGGTCTGGACCACAACGTGCTTTTGGGGATCCGCCAGCGCTGCCCATACCAAGGGGGGTATCATCCCGCTCGGTTATCGCCGCCGTCGGGCATACCAGGGCGCACTGGCCGCACTGGACGCACAGCGTATCGGCTAACTTGCGGTTGCCGGGCGGTCCGACAAAAGCGTCGAATCCCTGTCCCTGGAGTTCGAGCGCGGCGACCGTTTGGATATTCTGGCAAACCGTGATACACCGCTGGCAAAGGATGTACTTGCGCGGGTCGCGGATGATTGCGGGCGTAGAATCGTCCCGGGGGGGAAATCGGCGCGCGTGGCGCCACTCAGGCGCACCGTCCGGACGTTGAGCTGGGCGGCTAACGCCTGCAGTTCGCAGTTTCCGTTCCGGGGACAGGTGGGGCAGTCCATATGGTGGTCCGATAGGATCATCTCCAGGGTCA
>NZ_JBRAIN010000032.1:0-16845 GCF_052743955.1 Thermodesulfitimonas sp. | reverse complement strand
CCAGGCTCGGGGGCGGTGAGAGGTTTTGAGATTCCTACAGTGGGTTGACGCGGTCCTCCCCGTCGCTTTCCTTGACCCGCTTTTTTTAAGCCGGTATAATTATATCTTGGTCCTCTCCTTCCGTGATTTCTTTGAAAAGGGGGTTTAAAACTTGGGGAGGCCGCCGAAGTGCCGTCGGGTAGAGTACATGCCTCACTGCACCTCTTTTAAGCCGGCTGGGATACCTCTCTACCGCTTGAAAGAGGTTTCTCTCGGGGTAGAAGAGGTAGAGGCGATCAGACTCAAAGACCTGGAAGGGCTCGAGCAGGAAGAGTGTGCCGACCGGATGGGCATCTCGCGTCCCACTTTTCAGCGGCTGCTGACCGGAGCTCGCGCGAAGATTGCGGAGGCATTGGTAAAGGGGAAGGCTATCCGGGTTGAAGGAGGTTATTTCCAGTTGATTACGCGGCGGATGCGGTGCACGGCCTGCAAGAATGAGTGGGAAGAGCCGCGGGGGAACCCGGAAACCGAGAACTGTCCGAAATGTGGTAGTGCGGAAATCAAAAATATAACGACGGCAGAAGTACGCGAAGTTTTTCGGGGTTACCGGCACCGGCGGTGCTGCGGCAGGGAGTAAAATTTTAGACGGACGGGGGTGATTTTATTTTGAACGGGGAAGCAAAAAGAGAGCAAACCGGAGAAACCTGCACTGCCTGTGGCGGGCGCCATGCCGGCGAAGGAAGGCCAAAGTTCGAGTATTTGCAGCAGAACGAGCTTTCTAACGTGAAGCGGGTCGTTGCCGTGATGAGCGGCAAGGGAGGGGTTGGCAAGTCCCTCGTCACTTCGCTTTTGGCGGTAACCTTCACTCGTGACGGCTACCAGGTGGGCATCCTCGACGCGGACGTTACCGGCCCGAGCATCCCGAAAAGCTTCGGGGTAAAGGGGCGTCCGGAGGCTGCCGAAGAAGTCCTCTACCCGCTGCGAACCGCCTGCGGCATCCGGGTGATTTCGATGAACCTCTTCCTCGAAAAAGAGGATGAGCCGGTTATCTGGCGGGGGCCGGTAATCAGTGGTGCCATCAAACAGTTCTGGACGGACGTGGCGTGGGGTGACCTGGACTACCTCTTCGTTGATTTACCGCCGGGGACAGGCGACGTGCCGCTCACGGTGATGCAGTCGTTGCCGCTAAGCGGGATTATCGTGGTTTCGTCGCCGCAGGACCTCGCCATCATGGTGGTCCGGAAGGCAATCAGAATGGCCGAGATAATGGGGGTCCCACTGCTCGGATTGATCGAAAACATGGCCTATATTATCTGCCCGCAGTGCGGCGAGAAGATTTACGCCTTCGGCGCGCCGCAGGGCCAAGCCGTAGCGGCGGAAACGGGGCTTGAACTGCTCGCTACTCTCCCCGTCGACCCGAAACTCGCGAAGTTAGTGGACGCCGGGGAAATTGAGGAGTGCGACCAGAGCGGTCTGGAGCACCTGCCCCGCATTCTCGACGCTAAGCTGGGCGGGAACTCCCTTAGTTAAATAAGCAGATAGAAGAGCCGCAGGGTGAGATTGTCCTGCGGCTCTTTTGCTTGGTGGGAGCGAAATGAAGACGGGAACGGAGTACAGAATACGGGTAGTAACGGTTGCTAACCTCCGGGCGGCGGCGGAAGAGATAAGGGGTGTGGGAGCCGACGAGCCGGGTTGCCGGATTATGGCGCCGAAGGCGGTTTTCCGGGCGGTAAAAGTTTGCGGGCTCAACCCCGTGCAGGCCAACATTTTAAAGCAGGAGATGCTATCAAAAGGTGGCGAAGCGGCTGTCTCCCGCGGTGTAGTCGATCATTCGGTGACGGAAACGGACGTTCTGCTCTTGGGAACCCTCCGCCAGTACGAAGAGTTAGTGCGCAAACTGCGCCTCCAGCCTTTTGGTCTCGCGCGGCTCGGCGAGGAGATCCGCCGGGTGCTGGAGAATATTGAAGGACGCCGTTCCTACACCCTCGATTGCCGGGGCCGGCAGCTGGTTATCGGGGAACGAACCTTGGTGATGGGCATCCTTAACGTGACGCCCGATTCCTTTTCCGACGGGGGCCGCTACGAAACGGTGGAAGCCGCGAAAGCGCGGGCGACAGAGATGGTGGCGCAGGGCGCAGATATCATCGATATTGGTGGCGAGTCGACGCGCCCCGGTCATACCCCGGTCGACGCGGCGGAAGAGATGCGGCGGGTGCTTCCGGTGCTGGAGGCGGTTATCCCTGCGGTTCCGGTGCCCGTTTCGGTTGATACTTCAAAGGCGGCGGTCGCGCGGGCGGCGCTGGCGGTAGGGGCGCATATCGTGAACGACCAGTGGGCGCTGCGGGACGAAGGGATGGCCGAGGCTATAGCCGCTGCTGGCGCTCCGGTAGTGCTAATGCATAACCAGAAGGGGACAGCCTACCGGGACCTGATGGGGGATTTAATTGCCTATTTTCACGAACGGATAGCCTTTGCCGTATCGGCTGGCATCCCGCGGGAACGGATCATCATTGACCCGGGCATCGGTTTTAGGAAAACACCCGAACAAAACCTCGAGGTGATGCGCCGGCTTGAAGAACTCAACGCCCTGGGCTGCCCGATCCTCATCGGGACCTCCCGGAAGTCCTTCATCGGTTACGCGCTTAACCTTCCCGTTTCCGAGAGGATGGAAGGAACGGCGGCTACAGTGGCCGTGGGCATCATGAAGGGCGCGGATATCGTTCGGGTACACGACGTTAAGGAGATGGTTCGGGTGGCGCGGATGACCGATGCTTTGAAGCGCGAAGACTGAATTTGGGCGGGGCGCGCGATGGATAAGATTTTTCTTGAGGGGATGGCTTTTTTTGCGCGGCACGGCGTGCTCCCTGCGGAGAGGGAGACCGGGCAGCGTTTTCTGGTCGACGTAACCCTTTACCTTGACCTTTCCCCTGCCGGGCGGGCGGACGACCTGGCGCTGACCATCAACTACCTGGATGTCTACCGTAAGGTGGAAGCGGTGGTCTGCGGCCAGCCCTTCCAGTTGCTCGAAGCGCTGGCGGAAGCGGTGGCCGCGGCTATCCTCGAGGATTTTCCGGTCCGGCAGGTGGGCGTGCGGGTAAGGAAACCGGGAGCGCCGCTGCCGGGATATTTCGAAGCCGTCGGCGTGGAAATCTTACGGGGGAAAAGTTGTCCGGCGAAGTGATTGCCTATATCGGTATCGGCAGTAACCTTGGTGACCGGCGCGAGAATATGTGCCAGGCCGTGCGGCTGCTTGCAGAGACGGGGGAGATCAGGGTAAAGCGGGTGGCCCCGCTCTACCGTACCGCTCCTCTAGGGGTTGAGGACCAGCCGGAGTTTTTCAACAGTGTGGTTGAGGTGGAAACGGCGCTGCCGCCCCGGGAGCTTCTGAGACGGCTTCTTAAGATCGAGGCGTCCCTCGGCCGGGTGCGGGAAAAACGCTGGGGCCCGCGCCTCATTGATCTGGACCTCCTGCTCTATGACGACCTGGAGCTTGCGACGCCGGAACTTACGGTGCCGCACCCTCATCTTACGGAGCGCGCCTTTGTAGTTGTACCGCTATCGCAACTCGCGCCGGAAATGCTTTTACCTGGGGGTTTTAAAGCCGTGGAGCTGGCCGGGCGGCTCAAGAAGGAACAGCGGGTAGAGAAGGTAGCGGCGGAATGGCTGGTACCGGACTTCAGGTAAGGGTTTCCTAGATAGCGGTCGTTCGGCGCGAGGAGGAGACACTTACGGACTTTATGGCTACCAAAATAAAACTTTTAAATCGCTCGTTAAGAGAAAGATGTTGAAAGCCCTGGTGCTTTATATTAAAATATATAAGACGTAATAGACCTGTCCCTTGCTTCATAATCCTTTTAAAGAGAAGATTTTCCGGATAGTTTTTGTTTCTGAGTTATCATCTCAACAATTAAAGAGCTCGTAAAAGCTCGGGGAGGTGAGACGCGGGAAGACCGGGCCAGCCTGTAAAGACCGGAACGTTTGCGAGCGTAAGTCAGGTTCCGGCCGAAGCGGTTGGTTCAGGGTAGCTTGCGGAGGGATGGCTGCAAATCTTATCCGGGAGGTGGAGTTGTTTGCAGCAGGACTATTTAACCCTGGCTATCTATCCGTTGGTGATTCTGGGCTTTACGGTATTCGTGCTGGCTCTGGCATGGGTTCTCCGCGCTAAGCCTCCCAAATCGCCTGTTAAACAGGCCCCTTACGAGTGCGGTATTCCTACGCGGGGCGAGACATGGGTTCGTTTCCGCGTGGCCTACTACCTCTATGCGCTTGTTTTCGTCGTCTTCGATGTGGAGACAATCTTTCTTTATCCTTGGGCGGTAGCCCTGCACCGGCTCGGCCTCTTTGCTTACATTGAGGCTATTATTTTTATTCTCATCCTGCTGGTCGGCTTGGGTTACGCCTGGAAGGAAGGAGCACTCGAATGGAAGTAGAACGCTCGGTTTCCATGGAAGATACCGGTCACTCCGGGACTGCTGCGGCGTCCGGGGCGGAGCCAGTGGTCTGCGTGCAGGACCGGATTCAGGAAGCGACCCGGGCGGCGCTGAAGAAAATGGTGGTCCACCGCAACGTTCTCATCGCGCCGCTCGATCTCGTTTTTAACTGGGCCCGTATGAGCTCCATCTGGCCGCTCACCTTCGGTCTTGCCTGTTGCGCGATTGAAATGATGGCGGGCTCGCTGGCTCGCTACGACCTTGACCGGTTCGGCGTAATGTTTCGCGCTTCACCCCGGCAGGCGGACCTGATGTTAGTGGCCGGAACGCTCACCAAAAAGATGGCGCCGACCGTGAAGCGCCTATACGAGCAGATGGCTTCACCCAAGTACGTCTTGGCGATGGGTTCCTGTGCGATCAGCGGCGGGCCTTTCCGCGACTCTTATAGCGTGGTACCGGGCGTTGATCAGATCATCCCGGTGGATGTTTACGTTTCGGGATGCCCGCCGCGGCCGGAAGCGCTCATTGAGGGTATTTTGCGGCTGCGGGAAAAGATTATGAAGGAATCGGTGGTGAGTAGAGGGCGATGAAAACGCGCGATGCCGAAAAGATAAAAGCCGGTCTTTCCAGGCGTTTCGGGGAAGCGGTTACGGCCGGTAGCGACCGGGATGGCGTTCTCGAGCTTAAGGTTGCACCGCCGCAGGCCGCAGACGTGCTGCAGGCGCTCCGGGATGATTACGACTTCCACCAGCTCCACGATCTTACCGCGGTCGACTACCTCAAAGAGAACCAGATCACGGTCGTCTACCGGTTGATGAACCTCGAGAAACCAGATACGGTAGTGGTTAAGGTTCCGGTTGACCGGAACCAGCCGGAAGTGGCTACCGCGAGCAACATCTGGCCCGCAGCCAACTGGCTGGAGCGGGAGGTTTACGATTACTTCGGGGTTAAATTTACCGGCCACCCCAATCTCAGCCGGATCATGCTCTGGGAAGGTTTCGAAGGGCATCCCTTCCGAAAAGACTTCAAGGCTTTCGATCAGGCACCACCGGAAACCGAACCGCACGAAATCTACCTGACCGGTACCTCTACAGAAGGACCGCTCGACATCAGAGAAATTTCTCCGAACGGTAACGGCGCCCCGCGGACAGTGCTGGTAAACTTTGGACCGCAGCACCCGTCGATGCACGGCGTTTTCCGGGCTGTCGTGGAACTTGACGGGGAAACGATTGTTGATCTCAAGCCGATCATCGGTTACCTGCACCGGGGCCTCGAAAAGATCGCGGAGACGCGGACTTGGGCCCAAGTTATCCCGTACACTGACCGTACCGACTACCTGGCGGCGATCAACAACAACCAGGTTTACGTGATGGCGGTGGAAAAGCTAGCCGGAATCGAAGTCCCCTTACGGGCGGAGATCATCCGGGTCATCCTCGCGGAGCTCGGCCGTATCCATAGCCACCTGATGGCGATCGGTTGCTTCGGTCTGGATACCGGCGCCATTACGCCCTTCCTCTACGTCTGGCGGGAGCGGGAAACGATCTACGATCTGTTGGAGATGCTTTCCGGGGGGCGGTTGTTCCCCACTTACTTCCGGATTGGCGGGGTGGCGCGTGACCTGCCGGACGAGTTCATCCCGCGGCTCAAAAAGTTCCTCAGAGAAATGCCGGGGCATATCGAGCAGTACAACAGCATCTTGAGCGGCAACGAGATCTTCCAGATGCGGCTGAAACGGGTCGGGAAGTTAACGAAGGATATTGCACTTAAATATTCCATCACCGGGCCGATGCTGCGGGCTGCGGGTGTAAACTACGACGTCCGGAAGGTAGACCCGTACTCGCTCTACAGCAAGTTTGATTTTAAGGTGCCGCTGGGTAAAAACGGCGACGCGTGGGATTTTTACTGGCTGCGCGTCCTCGAGATGTGGCAGAGCATGCGGATCATCGAACAGGCAATCGCCTACCTCGAGGAAGTGGGCCCGGGTCCGGTCATGGGCAAGGTACCCAAGGTTTTGAAGCCTCCTGCGGGCGAAGCTTACGTCCATATCGAATCGCCTAAGGGGGATCTGGGGTGCTACGTGGTGAGCGATGGTGGGCCTAATCCTTACCGTTTCCGGTGGCGGCCGCCGCTCTTCATTAACCTACAGTCTCTACCGGAATTAGTTCGGGGTTGGAAGATTGCCGACTTTATCGCTATCTTCGCGGGCTACGACGCGGTAATGGGCGAAGTGGACCGTTAGGTTTCAATAGTCGCAAAGGGGTGAAAATGTGGATGTAACCCAAGGCTTGGGTGCCTACCCGGCGATAATCGGGTGGCTGAAAGGCTGCGGCGTTCCGGCCTGGCTGGCAGAAATACTCTACCGGGTCGGCGCGGGTCTTTTGGTCTTGACCCTGATTTCTATCCTGGCGCTCGTGCTGGTTTATATGCTACGGAAGGTTATGGGGCATATGCAGTGCCGGTTAGGACCGCGCGTTACGGGTCCGTTTGGTTTACTCCAGACGGTGGCGGACGCCCTCAAGTTGATGCAAAAGGAAGACATCATTCCCGCGCAGGTTGACCGGCCGGTTTTCATCTTAGCGCCGTACCTTGTCTTCCTGTCCTGCGGCATGATTTTTATGGTTTTGCCCCTCTCCCCGACTTGGATCCTTAACGATCTCGATGTCGGCGTTCTCTTTTTCGTCGCTTTTGGTTCCCTGGCGGCCTTCGGTCTGCTGATGGCCGGTTGGGGCTCCAATAGCAAGTACTCTCTTGTGGGCGGTATGCGTTCGGTGGCCCAGGTGGTCAGCTACGAAGTCCCGATGGTGCTGGCTCTCTTGGGGGCGGTGATGCTGGCAGGGACGCTCAGCACGCAGGAAATTGTCCGGGCGCAGAGCGGCACCTGGCTCGGCTTCATCCCTCGGTGGTTCATCTTCCTCCAGCCGCTCGGCTTCATTATCTACTTTCTCTGTGGGCTGGCGGAAACAGGACAAACACCCTTCGATCTGCCAGAAGGAGAATCGGAGTTAGTTGCTGGCTACAATACTGAGTACAGCGGGATGCGCTTCGCTCTTTTCTTCCTGGCAGAGTTCGGGAACACCTTTGCCATCGCGGCTATGGCCACGACACTTTTCTTGGGCGGCTGGCACGGTCCGGTTTTCTCTTTCCTGCCGTGGCTCTGGCCCTTTGTCTGGTTTATGGTCAAGGCGATGGCCTTAACCTTCTGCATCATGTGGGTACGTTCGACGTGGCTCCGGTTCCGAATTGACCAGATGATGGACTTTGGGTGGAAGATTCTTGTACCGCTGGCGCTGCTTAACATCTTTGTGAGCGCCGGCGAGGTTGCCCTTATTCGGTGGATTGGTGGGTGATAAAGCGTGGCGTACGGAAGAGGAGCATTACGTGGTTTACGGGTAACCCTTGGGGTGATGTTAAAACGCCCCATCACTGTAGAGTATCCGTTTAAGAAATTAAAGTTTTCACCCGTTTACCGGGGCGGCTTTTGTTTTCACCCGGCGCGGTGTGTCGGCTGTAAACTATGTCAGAATGCCTGTCCTAACCGGGTGATTACCGTGAAGACGGAGCGGGGTGAGGATAAAAAGCTGCGTTTGGTTGGTTACGAGATGGACCTGCAGTACTGTCTCTACTGCGGCTTCTGCGTGGAGGCTTGCAACAAGAACGCGCTCGTCATGACCGACCAGATCAACCTCACCTGTTACGACCGTTCGGTCCTCCGGGTAGAGTTTGCCGAGGGATTCCTGTCTGCGCCGAGCCCCGGTGCGACCGGCGGGGGTAAAGCCGTTGCGTCCAAGAGTCCAGCGGGGCGGGAGGAATCTGGTCAAAGGAAGGTGGCTGAATGATGACTAACGGACCACTGGGAAGTTACGTTGCCTTTGCTGCTCTAACTGTTTTAGTGCTTGGCGGGGGTCTAGGAGTTGTTTTTCTGCGCAACGTCTTTCACGCCGCCGTGGCGATGGTGGTCTGCTTCCTCGGGGTAGCCGGAGTCTACTTTACACTTCAGGCTAATTTCTTAGCGGTGATGCAGGTCCTGATTTACGTCGGCGCGGTGGCGGTCGTTATCGCTTTTGCCATCATGCTCACGCGGCGCGGTCGGATGGTCGATTCGAACCGGTTTGTGGGCAACCTGCCGCAACTGGTAATTGGTACGCTGGTCGCGGGTGCGCTCGGGGTGATCCTCGTCGGGCTGGGCTGCCAGAAGCCGTGGCAGATTTCCAACCAGGCGCCGGTTACCGACATCACCCGCTACCTTGGCGAGGCCATGCTGAGTAAACTGGCGGTTCCTTTCGAGATTGCGGCGGTCCTTTTGCTGGTGGCTCTCATTGGTGCAGTTATGATCGCCCTGGAGGAGGTGCGTAAGTCCTGATGGTGGGCTTACTCTATTACTTCGGCCTCAGCACTATCCTTTTCGTTATCGGGCTCTTCGGGGCTCTGACAAAGCGGAACGCAATCGTGGTGCTGATGTGCATTGAGCTGATGCTTAACGCGGTTAATATCAACTTAGTGGCCTTTGCTCGCTTTATCGATCCCGGGGCGTTGCTCGGTCAGCTTTTTGTCATTTTCACTATTGCTGTTGCCGCAGCAGAGGTGGCAGTAGGTCTGGCGATCGTGCTGGTGCTGAACCGCTACCGGGACACCGTCAACCTCGATGACTTCACCTGGCTGAAGGGTTAGCCGGGTAGATTGTAGGGAAAGGCGGAAGAGACGATGGAATTGGTGTGGTGGATTCTGTTCTTACCGCTTGCGGCCTTTCTGATAATTAGCCTGGTAACCTGGCCCTATAAAAAGCTCAGCGGTTTGGTGACTGTTTCGGCGATTGGTGCCAGTGCGGTGTTGGCCATAATTCAGCTGGCCCGGGTTATCGCTACTCCTGGTGTTTATGAATCATCTGTCAAGTGGCTTACGGTGGGACCGGTGAAGATTGAATTCGGCGTCCTGGTTGACCCGCTATCCGCCGCCATGGCTTTCGTGGTCTCCTTCGTAAGCTTTTTCATCCAGGTTTACTCGACGGCTTACATGGAGCACGATCCCGGTTATTCGCGCTACTTCGCCTTTATGGGGCTCTTTACCTTCTCGATGCTCGGGATCGTCTTCGCCAATAACTTCCTGATGGTCTACATCTTCTGGGAACTGGTCGGCCTCTGTTCCTACCTGTTGATCGGTTTCTGGTACTTCAAGCCGGCAGCAGCTGCGGCGGCCAAGAAAGCCTTTGTCGTTACGCGGTTTGGTGACTTTGGTTTCTTGCTCGGTGTTCTGATGCTTTTCTATTATGTCGGCGCTTTCAATTACGGGGCGGTTTCGCACGCGATTGAGACCGGGCAGTTATCCGGCTTAGCCCTCACCATAGCGGCGGTTCTGGTCTTCTGCGGCGCCATTGGCAAATCGGCGCAATTTCCGCTCCACGTCTGGCTCCCGGATGCGATGGAAGGTCCTACCCCGGTCAGTGCGCTCATTCACGCTGCCACCATGGTGGCGGCGGGTGTCTACCTCGTGGCCCGGGTTTACGACCTCTACCATGTGAGCGAGCAGGCGATGCTCGTGGTTGCCTACATCGGCGGTATTACCGCTTTCCTTGCCGCTTCGATGGCCATCGCACAAAGCCGTATGAAGCGGATCATCGCCTACTCGACCTGTAGCCACCTCGCCTATATGATGATGGCGCTCGGCGTGGGGGGCTTTACGGCGGGCACCTTCCACCTTATGGTCCACGCCTTCTTTAAGGCCCTGCTCTTTTTGTGTGCCGGTAGCGTGATGCTCCTCTACTTCCACGAGGAGAATATCTGGCGGATGGGCGGTCTCTACCGGTTCATGAAGGTGACGGCCGTTACGATGATCATCGCTGGTCTTTCCAACGCCGGACTTTTCCCCTTCGCCGGTTTCTTCAGTAAGGACGAAATCCTGGTTGCGGCGAAAGAGAGCGGCCACATGGGACTCTACTGGCTGGGAACAATCATCGCCTTCATGACCGCCTTCTATACCTTCCGACTTATCTTCGTAGTCTTTTTCGGACCACGTTCGGAGTGGTCCCCGGTCAGCCACGGTCATGACCACGACCACCACGAGGAGCTGCCCGACATTGGCAACCCGCGGCCTAGCCAGGTATGGAAGATGCAACCGGTAGATCCGGTGGCGCGGGAGGAGTCGGACCGCCACCTGCAGCGGGAACCCTGGACGGTTACCGTACCACTCACGGTCCTCTCCTTCTTCGCGATTTTTGCCGGGTTTCTTGCCTGGCCGGGAATCGAACATGGCTTTGCTTCCTTTGTATATTACAAGCACCCGCACCATGCTGCAGGGTTTGACCTTCCCACGCTCGTAATTTCGAACCTGATGGTGCTTGCGGGTATTGGCGCGGCCTGGGCGATCTACGGGCGCCGGAAGACTGCGGCAGACCCGCTTTCCGAGATGCTCGGGCCGATCTATCGGCTCTTCGAGCGGAAGTACTACTTCGACGAAATCTACCTCTGGTTCATCCGGCGCTTTGTTGACGGCGGCGCGGCGGTGCTGGCCTGGTTCGAGGAAAACATCTTCACAGGTGTTCTGGCCAACGGCATCGGCGCCTTCTTTATGGAGCTGGGGCGCTCGCTCCGGCTCTTCCAGAACGGCTGGGTGCAGCGTTACGCGCTGATTTTCTTATTAGGCGTCCTGGTAATTGTGGCCGTCCTGGTCCTAGGTGAACCTGGTGTGAGTGCGGCGATTGGAGGGGGGATACGATGAGCTTTCCGGTTGTAAGCACCACCGTTTTTGCACCCTTGGTCGGGGCAGCGCTTATCTTCTGCTTATCGCCAGCGCGGAAAGAACTGATTCGCTGGATCGCGGCCGTCACAACGGGGATTTCCCTGGTCCTTGCGGCCTATCTGGTTCTTGCCTACGACCTTGGTGCGGGCGGTGTCCAGTTCGCGGAAAAGATCAACTGGCTGCCGAGCTTCGGTATCAAGTACTTTGTAGGGGTTGACGGAATCAGCGCCGTGATGTTGCTCCTCACGGCAATCGTCGGATTTACGGGCGTCTTTGCCTCCTGGGGCATCCAGGACCGGGTGAAAGAGTACTATATCACTTTCCTGGCGCTTACCTTCGCCTGTGCCGGCGTCTTCACTTCCTTTGATATCTTTCTCCTCTTCGTTTTCTTCGAATTAGCGGTGCTGCCGAAATATATCCTGATTTCTGTTTGGGGTAGCACCAAGAAGGAATACGCAGCCATGAAGCTCGCCCTTTACCTTACGCTGGGCGGTGCCATCACCCTTCTCGGTATTCTCTACCTTTACTTCGTGGCGGGAATCAACTCGCTTGACCTCCTGGAACTTGCCAGGCACGAGTTTACTCGTAGTCAACAGTTGTTGCTCTTTGCGATCTTTGCCCTTGGGTTTTCAGTTCAGGTGCCGATTGTGCCGCTCCACTCCTGGTTGCCCGACGCCCACACGGGAGCGCCTACGGCTGGTAGTATGATCCTGGCCGGCGTCGTGATGAAGTTGGGGGCCTACGGTATCATCCGGATCGCCTGCTGGCTCTTCCCGCAGGGGGCGCTCTTCTGGGCACCGGTGATCGCGGTGCTGGCGATCATCTGCGTGGTCTACGCCGCTTTCGTTGCTATGGGCCAGAAGGACCTTAAGTACATGATCGCCAACTCCAGTATCAGCCATATGGGTTACTCGGTGCTCGGCATTGCTGCCCTCACGGTCGCGAGTCTGGCGGGAGCGCTTTTCCAGTTCTTCGCCCACGGGATCATGGCGGCCCTAAACTTTGCCATTGCGGGAATGACGTACGACCGGACGCACACCCGGGTAATCGCGGCAATGGGCGGTCTGGCCAAGGTGATGCCGGTGTTGGGCATCGCCTTCGCCATCGGTTGTTTGGCCTCCGTGGGCCTGCCGGGAACGGCGAGTTTCTGGGCGGAGTTTTCCGTCTTCGTCGGTTCCTTCCCCATCTTCCCGACGCTCTCTATCCTCGCGATTTCAGGTATCGTTTTCACCGCTTACTATATGCTGCGGGCCTTGCAACGCGTTTACTTCGAGCCTTTGCGGCATAAAGAGTTCGCCAAGCTCAGAGATGCGGTGTGGCACGACTGGGTCGTGATCACGGTTATCGTTTTCTTTATTGTCGCCATGGGTGTCTACCCGTCGTTGCTCATGAATTTGATCACCAGCGGGTTAGATCCGATCATGGCTGGTTTCAAAGGGGCCACACCGGTAGCGGGTCTTACCTGGCTCGCGGCATTAGGGGGTGTGCGGTAAATGGATGCCGTAAAATTGCTACTGCCGGAAATCATCGTCGCCTTGTGTGGGCTCATCATCCTGACACAGCGCATCTTCACGAAGGCTGACCCGCAAAGGAAGGACGCGGCTTGGTTTGGCGTCGGCGGGCTTCTCTTAGCGGGCATTTTCGCCGCTAAGCTTTTCGGGGTGAACCAAACTGCTTTTTACGGCAGCTACCGGGTTGACGACCTGGCCGTTTTCTTCAAGCTGGTTGCCATTGTGGCTGCCGGTATGACCTTGCTCTTCGCGCCGGATTTCCTGGTGCGGAAGGGAGTGAAGAGCGGGGACTTCGCCTCTGTGGTTCTTTTTGCGGCCGCAGGGATGATGCTTCTTCCTTCAGCGCTTGACTTCATCACGCTCTACATCGCCCTCGAGCTCATCAGCGTCAGCTTCTACGTACTTCTCGCGCTGCAACGTGGTGAAGTGCGGCCAGCGGAGGCGGGTCTGAAGTACCTGCTTTTAAGCGGTCTGGCCTCGGCAGTGCTTCTTTACGGGATGAGTCTCATTTACGGACTTACCGGGAGCACCTACTTGGCGGCTATCAGGCAGGCCTTTAGTGCGGGAGCGTGGCCGGTTTTGGCTGGTGTAGGGTGCCTGCTGATCCTGGCCGGTCTGGGGTTTAAAATCTATGTTGTCCCCTTCCACATGTGGGCACCCGACGTTTATGAAGGTGGGCCAACTCCAGCGGTAGCCTTTCTAGCCACCGGTTCGAGTGCGGCCTCGCTGGCGGCGGTGCTGCGCCTCTTTGGCGAAACCTTTGCCGGGCTAAGCGGTGTCTGGCTACCGCTTCTGGTAATCCTGGCGCTCATCACCGTAGCTATCGGTAATATCTTGGCGCTACCGCAAACCAATATCAAACGGCTGCTCGCCTACTCGAGTATCGCGCATGCCGGCTACATCCTGCTTGCGGTTGTTGCGCGCAGCGGCCTGGGGACCGCGGCGGTGATGTACTATTCCCTGCTCTACGCGGTATCAACGGTTACGGCCTTCGCGGTGATCAGCGCTTTTGCCGACTTTACGGCGGGCGGCGAAACGTCTGCCTTTGCCGGGCTCAACCGGCGGGCACCCTTCCTGACTTTCGTTATGGTGATTGCGCTGGCTTCGCTGGCGGGGGTACCGCCGCTGGCCGGTTTTATGGCGAAATTTGCGGTTTTTGCGGCAGCAGTCCAGGCGGGGTACGTGGTTATCGCGGGCATCGCGCTGCTGTTAAGCGTGATCTCGATCTATTACTACTTCCAGGTTATCAAGGTTATGTACGTCGACGAGCCAGCGGAGACAACACCGATAACCTATGGCTGGGGCACCCAGGCGGCGCTGCTCCTCGGCCTGGCCGGCGTTATCCTGCTCGGCCTCTTCCCGGGTCCGCTGCTCCGTTTGGCCCAGGTCGCTGCCAGTTTTGCCCGGTTTTAAAGGGCTTTTCTTTATAACGTAACCAGGAACGGCAAACTTATGATTTTGGCGCCGGATTGGGCTCCAGAGAGCCTAGCTGGCGCTTTTTACCGCCATACGGTGGGACGGGAGGCAAATTCCTTCTTGCTCGGGGGGAACCTCCGTGTTATTCTTAGTTGTAAGAAAATTTTAAAAATTCTAAAAAAGGGGCCGGAGGATGGTGGTTATTGTTAGTTATCTCGCGTGGGTTGCGGTGGCTGTATTTATTTTCGGCGGTCTTTACCGGATGCTGCGGTACGCGTCGTTACCAGTTTTTCTGCGTTGGGAGCTTTATCCTGTGCCTACGGAACCCCGGCACCATTACGGCGGCTCTTACATGGAGGAGGTTGATTACGTAAAAAAGCGCGGCACCACACACGGATCGGTGGCTTGCTGGATATGGCTTCAGAGGTTTTTCTCCTAAAAAAACTTAAAGATTATAACCAGTTTGGTCTGTGGCCCTTTTCCTTCCTGATGCACTGGGGGATCTACCTTCTCTTTCTCTGGTTTCTGCTCCTGGCCGTGGAAGCACGCTTCAAGTTAGGGGTACTAAGTAGCCTGGTAAACTTTCTCGGCCCCGTTGCCTTCATCAGCGGTGCTTTTGGGTCCCTCGGCCTCATTTTTAAGCGGGTTGGTAATGAGAAACTCGGTTCCTACACTACGCCGGAGGACTACTTCAACCTGATTTTTCTCGGTGCGGTTTTTGGGAGTGGGCTTATCGCGTGGTCTTACGTCGACCTTTCGTTCGATTATACCCGTGCTTTAATCAAGCAGGCGCTCTTTTTCGAGGCTTCACCGGTACCGGCTCCGTTCTGGGTCTGGTTTAATCTCCTTCTTTTCGAACTTTTCTTAATCTACCTGCCCTTTTCGAAACTCTTCCATTACGCCATTAAATACCTGACCTTTGATAAGATTCTCTGGGACGACGCTTTTAAGGTGAAGGATAGCTCCCTTGATCGGAAGATTGCCAAACAACTGGCGTATGTCGTTTCGTGGGCGGGGCCCCATGTTGTTCCCGGCAAGACTTGGCTTGAGGAAGCGCAGCTTATCGACGGGGGTGGAGAAAAATGAATGAAGGAGAAAAAAAGCTGGCCTTTAACCGCATGGCTGCCTTGACTGATGAGCCACTTTTGAAGCTCAGTACCGAAAAGTTGATGCCCCTTCCTTACCTTGATACCGAACCGCCAGTTAAACCGCCGCCGCCACAGTGGTTGGAGAAGTATGATCTTTCGCTTGATTGGCATTCGCCGGTCGGTATTCCTAAGCCGAAGACGGATCAGGAGAAGGCCGAACTGGTAAGACGGTTCTTGAGCGGCCTGGGGAAACTCTTTGACCCGCAGAATAACTGGACCTTTTTGAAAATTCTCCGCCTTACGACCGACTACTGTATGCGGTGTCAGACCTGTTCCGAGGCCTGCCACGTTTTCGTGGCGAGCGGGCAGCAGGAGATCTACCGGCCAACCTACCGCGCCGAAATACTGCGGCGCTTGTACCGGCAGTATTTCACGCCGAGCGGGAAGCTCTTGAAATCCCTCGTAGGGGCGGATGTCGAGCTCAACTACAAGCTGGTTATTCGGCTGATGGAGGCCTCCTACCGCTGTAACGTCTGCCGTAGGTGTGCGCAGGTTTGTCCGGTGGGCATCGATAACGGCCTTATCGCGCGGGAGATAAGGAAGCTTTTCAGCCAGGAAATGGGCATAGCCCCCAAGGAGCTATACGCTAAGGGTACCCGGCAGCACTTGAAGGTGGGTTCCTCTACCGGGATGAGCGTTGGTGGGTTTAAGGAGGCAATTGAGTTTATCGAGGAAGATATCGGTGACCGGACCGGCAGGAGCATCAAGATTCCGGTAGATAAAAAAGGTGCCGATATCCTGCTCATCCACAACGCCGGGGAATACCTCTCTTGGCCCGAGAACCCGGGAGCGTTTGCCGTCCTTTTCGACGCTGCGGGGATCAATTACACGTTGAGTAGCGAGCCTGTGGGGTACGACGGTGTAAATTACGGCCTTTTTGGCGATGATGTGGAGTTGGCCAGGATAGGTTTACGGCACGTGCAAATTGCCAAAAAACTCGGCGTAAAGAAGATTGTTATTGGCGAGTGTGGTCACGCGACTAAAACCCTTTGCGTAATTACCGACCGGGTCTTCCCCGGCGACCTCAGCATATCGGAGATACCGCGGAAGAGCTGCCTGCCGCTTTTCTGGGAAATTGTAAAGAGCGGCGTCATTAAACTCGACCCATCCCGGAATAACTTTCCAACAACACTCCATGACTCGTGTAACATAGCGCGGTTGATGGGTATTGTCATGCCCCAACGTAACGTAGTAAGAGCGATTTGCCCTCAGTTCCGGGAAATGACGCCAAATGGGGTGCGGAATTATTGTTGTGGCGGCGGTGGCGGATTTGCCATTATGAACGAGCTTAATTTCCCCCAGTGGCGCAAAAAAGTGAGCGAACGGATGAAAACGAAGCAGATCCTCGACGCCTTCAGTGATTGTCTTGACCCCAACTAACCGAAATACGTTATCGCGGCGTGTTCGAACTGTAAGGGGGCGATGCGGGATCTGATCGGCCACTACGGTCTCTGGGACAAATACAGGATCACTTATGGCGGCCTGGTGGAGCTGATTGTAAACGCGATGGCGGATCTCCCGAAGCCTTTTATAGAACTCGAATTTATAAGCAACGAGTAGCATTACACCGAAATTGTTCCTTGAGGGGGCTGCGCCGCGACGGGCCGCCCTTACTTTTTTGAGTTGTGT
>NZ_JBRAIN010000031.1:0-17402 GCF_052743955.1 Thermodesulfitimonas sp. | reverse complement strand
AACTTGTGAGGGGGAGAGGATAATGGCGCTGATCAAAACGGAAGTGGTGGTTGGTGAGGCAACGACGCAGGTGCTGGTGATCAAAGACGCGATACGGTTTGACCCGCCACTTTACAAGGTGATCCAAGAGGACCTTACGGCCGAGGTCAGCGACTGCCTGGTCTGCACGGATAAGGTGATCTTTAACGGCAGGCTGGTCAAAAACATCATTTACAAGGCCGGGCAGCCCGATACGAAGACGCCCGGCGAGGTCCGCTGGGTGGAGGTAGAGGTGCCGTTTGCCGGGTTTGTTGACGTGCCAGGTGCACAGGTGGGCGACGGGTGCCAGATCGAGTTTGCCGGCGCTAAAGACTGTAATTTTCTGCTGCCGACAAGAACCATTCCCTGCGGTGCGGTTGAACTCGTGGAGGAAGCGATGCAGAAGACCATCGTGGACATCACCGTGAAGGTCGTGCGCACCGAACAGATCGAGGTTGTGGTAAGCGCCTGACGTTAAACCAAGGAGGGCGTGAGTGTGCGCATCAAGACCGAAGTGGTGGGCGAGGCCAGAACCCAGCTTCTCATCGTGAGTGAGCCGGTAACGTTTCACACACCTGTTTACAGCCTTCTCGATGAGGTTGCCGAGGTGAGCATCGACCACTGCCTTGTCTGCACTGACAAGGTGCTGTTTAACGGGACACTAACCAAAAACCCGATTTACAAAGAGCAACCGCATCCCGCCACCGGCGAGGGGAGGATTCTTTACCACGAGATGAAGTTGCCCTTCAGCGGTTTCGTGGCGCTTCCCGGTGCCAAACCGGGCGACAACTGCCAGGTTGAATCTGCCGGGGTTGGGGATGGCAACTTCCTGGTTCCCCTGATGGCGGACGCGGCGGGGATCAGGATTGCTGTGGAGAAGGTGATCGTCGAGGTGGAACTGAAGGTAACCCGCGTCGAACAGGTTGTGGTATAGTCCTGTCAGGTTGCAATGCTACCACGTCACAGGCCGGCGGTTGGTGCTCGGTAAAAAGGCGGGGCCGGGGTGATAGCGACGGTGTAAGCTACCGAGCTGTTGAGCGGCAGTGAATCGGCTATAATTCTTGAGTTGAGGGAGGTAGACTCATCCTCATCAAAGCCGATATGGTGGGCGAAGCGACCACCCAGGTGCTCGTAGTGAGCGACAGGATTAAATTCTGCACGCCGGTTTTCAAGGTGGTGGAGGGGCGGACCGACGTCAAGATCACCGGCTGTCATGTCTGTACCGATAAGGTGGTCTTTAACGGGGAGTTACAGAAAAACCTCATTTACAAAGAGCCCCCGAACGAGTGTGGTTGCCGGGAGGGCCACCTGATTTACCATGAACTGGTGCTGCCCTTTGCCGGGTTTGTGGAAATCCCGGGGCACAGCCGGGGGATATCTGCCAGGTCGAGGCGGCCGGAGTAAAGGACGGCTGCAACTTCTTCATTCCGCTTGAAAGTGACACTGAGGGCTGTGTTGTGGCAGCGAAACAGAAGACGGTTGTGGAAGTGAACCTCAAGGTTCTGCGCCCGGAGCAGATCGATGTGGCCGTTGTCGCGCCGGTTGTCGATCCCTATACTGTCTGAGAGTGTTGCGTGCGGGGAAAAAAACGGCACGGCGGGGGAAAGTAGGAGCGCCCTGCGGCGCTCCCGCCCTCATTTGTAACGTGGAGGTGAAAGCGGTGACGGAAACTACCGGTAATTGCCGGTTGACGGCAGAAGTAACGTTCAATTTACCACTTGGAGGAGCGGTAATCGCCTGCCACCCAGGGCGGGTGGAATTGGGAGAGGTTGTCCGCCATCCGGGTGAAGTCGTCGTCTTCGGGCTGGCGGAACTCCTCGTCCTTTACAGCATGGTGGGGGTTGATGGCGAACCTGCCTACCGGGTGAAGTGCGTGCCGCGTCTGCTGCGCGGTGTGGTGCCGGCTGCGGCGGGCGGAGAACGCGGTGATACTGTGGCGCTGGTGGTGACCGGTGTGACAACCAATGTCACCAGTGAGGGACAAAGCTGGCTGGTAAGCGCGTGTTTCGATGTGGCTACCGAGCGGCCGGCTTTTCCCGCAAGCGTGGCCGCGGAGCAAGAAAAGAGGGATCTTGTAATCAGGCCTTTTGCGGCGGCTGGGGATGAGGGTGCTGGCGGCAGCGAGGCGGATGCGCTGGAGGCGGCGGAGGCTGTGCGGCCGGAAAGCGGCGTGCTGCCGGATGAAACACGGATAGTAGAAGAGCTGAAAGAATTTGAAGCTTACCTTGGGAAACTACCGAAAGGGCGAATGGTTATTTCCATCAACGGCATCAATTATATAATCGAGGGTGCACGCGGCTGGTAACCAAACGGAAATTAGCGAAAGTAGTTTTTTTACTTGAATTAAAGCGCAAACCAATCTAAAATTGGTTACGGGCTTTTTATTTTGCAGGGATTTTTTACTTCGAGCAGAAAACAACCTCAAACGAGGTGCGAATCAAAGGGGGTGGGAGAAGGTTGCGAAGCATGACCGGCTACGGGCGCGGCGAAGCGGTTGGTGCGGACGGTAAAGTCACGGTGGAAATAAAGACGCTCAATCACCGCTACTGCGACGTGGTAATCCGGTTACCGCGGGCCTACATTTCTTGCGAGGATGCGTTGCGGCGTCTGGTGCGTGAGGAGGTAGTCCGGGGCCGGGTTGACGTTTATGTGGAGATTGAAGAGCAGGGCAGTAAAAATATAGCAGTAAGCGTTGACAAGGAGCTAGCCACCGCTTATTATAAGGCGATGGAAGATTTGCGGGTCTGTTTGGGGCTTGCAGGGACAGCCCATTTGCAGGATATCGTCCTCCAACCAGGTGTTTTAAAGGTTAACGAAATCCCGGTTGACGTCAGCAGGATATGGCCTTTGATCGAGGGGGCGGCGCGGGAAGCGCTCAGGCGGCTTTGTACGGCCAGAGAAGTGGAGGGCCGCATCCTGACTGAAGACATTCGCCGGCGTCTGGAACGTCTGGCCTCAATTTGCGGGCTGATTGAAGGACAAGTACCCGAGGTAGCGCGCTCTTACCGGGAAAGGCTGGCGGAGCGGCTCAAGGATTTCGCCGCCGTGCTCGGGCCGGAACGGTTGGCAGCGGAGGTAGCGCTTTTGGCCGAGCGGGCGGATATCAGCGAGGAAGTCGTTCGGATCAAAAGCCACATTGCGCGGGCTGGGGAAACGCTAACTGTGGGCGGGCCGGTGGGCCGGCAGCTTGATTTCTTGCTCCAAGAGATCTTCCGGGAACTTAACACCATCGGTGCTAAAGCTCAAAACCTGAGCATCAGCCAGCTTGTTATTGAAGCGAAGAGCGAAGTCGAAAAGATGCGGGAGCAGGTTCAGAATCTGGAGTAAGCCTTCCTTGAGGGCCTCTGGCACCGAATTTAACCCTTTGAATCACTTAAAAATGCTGAGGAGGGGAGTTTCTTGGATAGCAAGTTTATAAACATCGGCTTCGGGAATATCGTTTCGGCAAACAGAATTGTCGCTATTGTGAGTCCCGAATCAGCGCCGATCAAACGGATCACTACGGAAGCCCGCGACCGCGGAATGTTGGTCGATGCTACGTACGGCCGGCGGACGCGGGCAGTCATCATCATGGATTCGGGCCATGTTATCCTTTCCGCCGTGCAGCCCGAGACGGTGGCGCACCGTCTTACGCCGAAGGGTGCGGGCGCGGAGGAACAGAAGGATTGAGTACGGGGCTCCTCCTGGTGCTCTCCGGTCCTTCGGGAGTGGGGAAAGGGACTATCTGTCGCAGGCTGGTCGAGTGCGACCCGTCGCTCTACCTCTCCGTTTCTATGACCACGCGCCCGCCGCGTGCCGGGGAAAAAGAGGGCGAAGATTATTTTTTTGTTTCGGAAGAGCGTTTTCTACAGTTGATTGCGCAGGACGAGTTGTTAGAGTGGGCGCGCGTCTATTCTTACTACTACGGCACACCGCTCGGACCGGTAGTAGAGGCGCGGGCCGCGGGCAGAGATGTGGTCCTTGAAATCGACGTTCAGGGAGGCTTCAAGGTCCGGGAGAGGGTTCCCGATAGCATCTTGATCTTTATTCTCCCACCGTCGCTTACGGAGTTACGGGCGAGATTGACCAGGAGAGGAACCGAAAGTGGCGCGGCGGTTGAAGAGAGACTGCGCTGGGCGCAGAAGGAGCTCTCGTTTTACCGCAATTATGATTATGCCATCATTAATGAGCGTGTAGATGAGGTTGTAGGCAAGATAAACGCAATTAGAACGGCTGAAAAATGCCGACCGCGCTACCTAAATCTTGATTTCGTGTAAGGGATAAAGGGGGATCAGGATAAGAGAGTATGCCGATGAACGAACCGTCGCTCGACGACCTACTCAAAATTTCTAAGAATCGTTATATACTGGCAATTGTTGCAGCCAAGCAGGCCCGCCACGTGACGGACAAGATCAATGCGGGCCTCTTGGATGACAGTATTAAACCGGTTTCGCAAGGGTTACGGGATATTGCGGCGGGCAAGGTTAAGTTTACCCTGCCGAAAAAGGGTGTTAAGTAGTATTCCTACCTATAGACTGGTACCGTTAGATGGCAATGGTCAGGCTACTTGAGGGAAAAAGAATTACCGTCGGCGTGACGGGGGGTATCGGGGCTTACAAGGCGGCTGAACTTGTCTCCCGCCTACGAGACGAAGGCGCTGGGGTGCGGGTGGTGATGACCCACACGGCGCAGGAATTCATCAGCCCGCTCACCCTGCAGGTTCTATCCGGCGGTACGGTTTATACCGGGCTCTTTGAAGGCGCCGACCCCCTACCGCACATTACGTTGGCGCGGGAAAGTGACTTGCTGGTTATCTACCCGGCGACAGCTCATTTTATTGGTCAGGCGGCGTGGGGTTTAGCATCCGACCTGTTGACCACCCTTCTCTTGGCTTTCGAAGGGCCGGTGGTTATCTGCCCGGCAATGAACGCCCGGATGTACGCGAGTTCTCCGGTTCAAGAGAATCTCCGCCGGCTTGCGGCGCGAGGCTATATTATTGTGCTTCCGGAAACCGGACGCCTGGCTTGCGGCGAAACCGGTCCAGGGCGGCTGCCGCCGCCGGAGACGGCGGTGGAGTTCATCCGGGGAGCCCTGGTGCCCAAAGATATGGCGGGTATAGGCGTTTTGGTAACTGCGGGACCGACCCGGGAAGCTATAGACCCGGTACGCTATCTGACAAACCGGAGTTCCGGGAAAATGGGTTACGCGGTGGCGCGGGCAGCCCGGGACCGGGGTGCCCGTGTAACTTTGATTAGTGGCCCGACAACGCTTCCCCCACCCCCAGGTATCGCCTTCAAAGCGGTGGAAACAGCCCTGGAAATGCGGGAAGCGGTGTTAGAAGCTTTTGGGGCGGCCGACGTGGTAGTTATGGCGGCGGCGGTAAGTGATTACCGGCCTGCCATTTTCTCTCAGGAGAAGATAAAAAAAGGAACTATTTCTCTGTCGTTAGAACTTGTTCCGAACCCCGACATCCTGGAGGAGCTCGGCAGGGTGAAGGGGAAGCGGCTCCTGGTTGGTTTTGCTGCCGAAACGGGGGATCTGGTGGCGCACGCACAGGCGAAGGCGTTAAAAAAGAATCTGGACCTGGTGGTTGCGAACGACGTGCGGCAGGAAGGGGCAGGATTTGCGGTCGATACGAACGTCGTGAGCCTCGTTTTCCGTGACGGGCAGTTCCTTGAACTGCCGAAAGTGGATAAGTACGCTGTAGCCCACCGCATCCTGGATGCTGTGTTGGAGCTACGGGAGGATAAGGTGGGCCGTGGATGAACGGAAATTTGCGCAGGTCGTGGTTGATCGGCCCGTGCCCAGTGAGAGGATATTTACTTACGCTGTGCCGCCTGCTTTAGAAGGTGCGGTGGTTCCGGGCGTTCGGGTGATGGTTCCCTTCGGGAGGCAGGTTGTTTACGGATTCGTGGTGGACGTAACTACTGATTGCCCCCCAGGGATCAAAACCCGGGAAATTATCAGGGTGTTGGAAGACAAGCCAATCCCTGCAGGCCTACTTACCCTCGCCGGGTGGCTTTCCTCCCGGTATCTCTGTACCTTGATAGACGCACTGGTGGCGGTAAGCGGGCCGGCACCGAAGGGTAGTAAGCGGAAGGAAGCAGAGTGGCTCTGGCCCTGCGGCGATGCCAGCGAGGTTCTCGGGGCGATAGAGGAGCTGAAGGCGCCCGCCCAGGCGCGGGCGCTCAGCGTTCTTGCGGCCCAGCCGGGGATGGCGCGGCAAGCCTTGATGCGCGAGGCGGGTGTCAGCGCCGGCGTGGTGGCGGCCCTAATCAGAAAAGGCCTGGTGATCAGCGAAAAGGTAAGCCTCCGCCGGGAGCCTTACCAGGATGTGGCGCTTGACCCGAGCCCTCCCCCGCTCTTGACACCGGAGCAGGAGGGCGCGTTTAGCGAAATAGAGAAGGCGATTGCGGCGGGTCGGCCGGAGATTTTTTTTCTCCACGGGGTGACGGGGAGCGGTAAGACGGAGGTTTACCTGCGCGCCGTGGCGGCGACTTTAAGTGTTGGGCGGCAGGCTATTGTCCTCGTCCCCGAAATTACCCTGGCGCACCAGATGGTGCTTCAGTTTAAAGCGCGCTTTGGCCATCAGGTGGCGGTAACCCATAGCGCTCTGGTTCCGGCAGAACGGCACGACGCGTGGGAGCGGGTACGTACGGGCGAGGCAGGGGTGGTGCTGGGCGCGCGCTCGGCGGTTTTCGCGCCAACGGCGCGGCTCGGGCTGATCGTGGTGGACGAAGAGCATGAGCCTGCCTATAAACAGGAACAATCGCCCCGCTACCACGCCCGGGAGGTGGCGCTGGCCCGTGCCAGGCTGGAAGGGGCGGTGGCGGTACTCGGCAGCGCAACGCCGGCCCTTGAATCGGTTGCCCGGTATCTTAGCGGGCGGTACCGGCAGTTGCGGCTAAACACCCGGGTTGATGGGCGCCCTATGCCGGTCGTACGGGTTATTGACCTGCGGGAAGAGTTCCGGGTAGGTAACGTATCTCTGTTTAGCCAGTTTCTTGCCGAGCGGGTCCGGGAGAAAGTAAGCCAACGGGAGCAGGTCCTTCTTTTTCTTAACCGAAAAGGGTTTGCGGCCTTTGTGCTTTGTCAGGCATGCGGGCACGTTATCCGCTGTCCCAATTGCGATATTGCACTTAGTTACCACCGGCCGGATACCCTATTCTGTCACTACTGCTATTACCGGGCCCGTTACCGCCCATGCTGCCCCCGGTGCGGCAACGAGCGGCTCGGCTGGTTTGGCGCCGGGACGCAACGGGTCGAGGAGGAGGCGCGGGCGCTTTTCCCGGAAGCCCGCATTGCCCGGATGGACGCGGAAACAACGGCCCGCCGGGGCAGTCACGCGGCGCTTCTCGACGCTTTTAAAAGAGGCGAGATCGACATCCTTATCGGGACGCAAATGATCGCGAAAGGGCTAGATATGCCTGGGGTTACGCTTGTCGGCGTCCTTAACGCGGATACAACCTTGCTATTACCCGATTTTCGGGCTGCCGAACGGACTTTCCAGCTTCTCTACCAGGTGGCGGGGCGTGCCGGGCGCGGGCCTTTGCCCGGCGAGGTGGTGATCCAGTCCCACTGTCCGGAGCATTACGCAGTCCGCTACAGCGCCCGGCAGGATTTTTTCTCTTTCGCCCGGCGGGAGCTTGCTTTGCGACAGCGCTTCGGGTACCCGCCGTACGCCGCGTTGGTGCGGGTAGTCTTCAGCGGGGAGGCGGAGGAAAAAGTGGTACGGGAGGCGACGGCTTTTGGGACTGCGGTACGAGATTTGGTGGGAAGAGAAGGAAGGGGAAAAACCGTTCTCGGGCCCGCCCCCTGTCCTTTCGGTAAATTAAAGGGTTTCTACCGGTGGCATATTATTCTAAAAGGGAAAAATGGGCAGGCGGTGCGTGAGGTTTGCCGCGAGGTTTTAACGTCCTTTGGGCGCCGTCGCGGTTCGGGAGTCAGGATAAGTGTGGATGTCGATCCGGTGAGCATCTTGTAGAATCTTTTCCTTAGAAGAGAGGAGTTTCGGATGGCGGTCTTTAAAATCGTCGAGATAGGCGACCCTGTTCTCCGGGAGAAAGCCCAGCCGGTTACGAAGATCACACCGGCCCTGTTGCGTTTACTCGACGACATGACCGAAACGATGTATGCCTATCACGGCGTGGGGCTGGCAGCGCCCCAGGTTGGTGTTTCGAAGCGGGTCATCGTGGTCGACGCGGGGAAGGGGCTTTACCAGCTGATCAACCCGGAAATCATAGCCGTTGCAGGATCGGAAACAGACAGGGAGGGCTGTCTCAGCATTCCGGGGGTCTGGGGTGAGGTGACGCGGGCTGCTGCGGTCACGGTCCGTGGGTTGAGCCGCTCCGGAGAGACGGTCGAAATTGAGGCTGAGGGTTTTTTTGCCCGTGCGTTGCAGCACGAGATTGACCACCTGGACGGGATCCTTTTTATTGACCGGGCGCTGAAAATCGTAAAGGGTTGAAGCGACCTAACACCCTGTGTTGCGCGGGGTCAATCGCTGGAAGAATGGGGGCCGGGAGTTTTGCGGCTTGTCTTCATGGGGACACCGGAGTTTTCCGTTCCGTCTCTCGAGGCCCTTCTCGATAGGGGGCACCGGGTAGACTTGGTGGTGACGCAGGCCGATAAACCTAAAGGGCGCGGGAAGCGACCGGCAGCGCCGCCGGTAAAAGAGGTGGCTTTGGCCCGGGGTATTCCGGTTTTGCAGCCGGCGCGCTTAAAGGACCCCGATTTTTTCGGGCGTCTTCGGGCTGCGGTTCCGGAAGCAATCGTGGTGGTGGCTTACGGCAAGATTCTTCCCGCAGCGGTGCTTTCGCTCCCGCCTTACGGGTGCATTAACGTCCACGCTTCACTTTTACCGCGGTACCGGGGGGCAGCGCCGATCCAGCGGACGATTATGAATGGCGAGCGGGAGACGGGGATTACGACCATGCTGATGGACGAGGGGATAGATACAGGGGACATTCTGCTCCAGCAGCGGGTGGCTATCGGGGAGGAGGAAACCTTTGGTTCTCTTTACCGGCGCTTGGCCCATCTCGGCGCTCAGGTTCTGCTTGAAACCTTAGAATCTCTTCAAGCGGGAACCCTCCGGCGTCAACCGCAGGATCATGCCCAAGCCACTTATGCACCACCGCTTACCCCGGAGGACGAACTTATCGTCTGGGACCGGCCTGGTGAAGTAATCAGAAACCAGGTGCGGGCTCTTGACCCCAAGCCGGGGGCCAGAACATATCTTGAAGGGCAGTTGCTGAAGATCTGGCGCGTTAAAGCGATTAAGGGGGATTTTCCTGGCGTGCCGGGCCAGATTATCGCTATTGGTCCCGGCGGGATAACTGTCCGGGTAGCGGACGGGGCGGTGGTCATCTTGGAACTACAGGTCGCTGGCGGGCGGCGGCTACCGGTGGCTGCTTTTCTGCGCGGCCATCCTGTTCCGGAAGGTTATCTTTTGGGCAAGTAAGGGACGCAACTGGGGGTAAGTTTTGTACCGACCGATGACGAGCTGTAGTGCGCGCGAACTTGCGCTCAAGGTTTTGGATGAAGTTGATGCGGAGGGTGCCTATGCTAATATTGCTCTGACCAGGGTGGTGGCGAAATATCAGCCCGTAGGGCCCGAACGGGCACTCCTCACCGAGTTAAGCTACGGGACCCTCAGGCGCCTCAATACTATCGACTGGGTGCTGGCCCGTTTCCTCCGGAAGCCACTCAGCAGCCAGAATAGGTGGATTCGCAACATCCTGCGCCTCGCGGTCTACCAGATTTTGTACCTTGACCGGATCCCGCCGGCGGCTGCTTGTAACGAGGCGGTGGAACTAGCGAAAAAATATGCCGCCCCGCACTTTACCGGGTTTGTCAACGCGGTTCTGCGGCGGGTGGTGCGGGAAAAAGAAAAGATCAGCTTTCCCGACCGCGAGGAAAATCCGGTTGACCACATCGCGCTGAAATACTCCCACCCTACGTGGGTTGTCGAATTGTGGCTCAAGGAACTGGGTATCGAAGAGACGATCCGCATCTGCGATGCGAACAACCAGACGCCGGCTACCACGGTCCGGACGAATTTTCTCCGGACTAACCGGGAGGAACTGCTGCGGCGGTTGAAAGAAGAAGCCGGCCTGCCGGCATTCCCGACGCGCTACGCGCCCGAGGGCATTTCCGTGCGGGGTTTTTATAATCTTCAGGACCTTCCGGCTTTTCGCGAGGGGCTTTTTTGTGTTCAGGACGAGAGTTCGATGCTGGTGGCGCGGGCTCTAAACCCTACCCCCGGGTCTTTCGTCCTGGATGTTTGCGGGGCGCCGGGGGGCAAAGCCACACATATGGCGGAGTTGATGGGTGATCGGGGCCGGATACTGGTGCTCGATATATACCCGCACCGCCTGGCGCTGGTACGTGAAAATTGCGCGCGGCTTGGGCTCAAAAGCGTTAATGCTATTCTGGGCGACGCCCAGGAGGTCGACCGGCAGTTCAGGTTGGCGGCGGATTTTATTCTGGTTGACGCTCCCTGCTCCGGTCTCGGGGTGCTGCGCCGGAAGCCGGACAGCCGCTGGCGCAAGCAGCCTGAGCAGATTCCGGGCCTGGTTGCGCTGCAGCGGCGGATTTTGCGGGGCGCGGCGGCGGCCCTGCGGCCGGGTGGGGTGCTGGTCTACAGCACCTGTACGGTAAACAGGGTGGAGAACGAGGCGCAGGTGCGACAGTTCCTGGCGGACCATCCGGAGTTTGTTCTGGAAGACCTGCGCCCTCTCCTTCCCAGCGAGTTGGATCTCAAAGGGACTATGAAAGAGGGTTTTGTGCAACTCTTTCCGTACCAAGGGCTAGACGGTTTTTTCATCGCCCGCTTCCGGCGGATACTTTCTGGTGGGGAAGCCTAAATTAAAACCGGAAGGGTTTGGCGGTTGGGAGGCGAATTAAGATAAAGGGTGAGGTGTAAATGAAAACGGATATCAAGGCTCTTTCCTTTAGCGAAATAGAGGCGTTTATCACGGGGCTGGGGGAGCCGCGGTTCCGGGCCCGGCAGGTGATCGACTGGCTTTTTGTCAAGGGGGTAACCTCTTTTGCGGCAATGACTAATCTACCACTCGGCCTGCGGGCAAAGCTTGACGCCTGCGCCTTTATCGCTTACCCAGAGATTGTCGCCTGCCGAGAGAGTAATGACGGCCTCACCCGAAAGTACCTCTTTAAGCTGCGCGACGGGGAAACGGTGGAAACGGTTTTTATGCGGCGGCTTTGGGGGCGGACCGTCTGTGTTTCAACTCAGGTGGGGTGCCGGATGGGGTGCCGCCTTTGCGCTTCGGGACTGGGAGGTCTGGTGCGGAACCTGACGGCAGGGGAGATCTACGACCAGGTCCTTTTCGTCCAGAAGGATGTCAAAGATCGAATCAGTCACGTAGTACTGATGGGTATGGGAGAACCCTTTGATAATCTTGCTAGCACGCTTTGCTTTCTGCAAAACATTACCCACCCTGCCGGGCTAGGAATCGGGGCGCGGCGGATTACTGTTTCCACTTGTGGTGTTGTTCCGGGTATTCGGGCTCTGGCGCGCCTCGGGCGCGAGTTCGGCCTGGCTGTCTCCCTCCACGCGCCGGATAACTCGCTACGTGACCAACTGGTGCCAGTGAACCGGCGCTACCCGCTTGAAGAGCTTATACCCGCCTGCCAGGATTATATCGCGGCGACGGGGCGGCGGGTTACCTTTGAGTACACCTTGGTTGCGGGACTTAATGACGGTCTAGAAGCGGCGGCCGTACTGGTGCGGCTTCTCAAGGGGTTACTCTGCCACGTAAACCTGATACCCTTTAACCAGGTATCCGAGCGTGCTTATAGCGCACCGGCACCAGAGAAGGTGCGGCTTTTTAGGGACTTTTTAAAAAAACACGGGATCGCGGTTACCGTCCGGCGGGAGGTTGGCGGGGAAATCACTGCCGCCTGCGGCCAGCTGCGCCGGGCTAAATCCTGGGAGGCGGTTGGTGAAAAACAGGTCTTAGCGGAGGACAAGTGAAGCGTGGAGTGGGCTGCGGTCACCGATCGGGGTCTGCACCGGGAGAAAAATGAGGATGCTTATCTTGCCCTTCCGGAGCGAGGGCTTTTTGCCGTGGCTGACGGCCTGGGCGGTCATTTGGCGGGTGAGGTCGCGAGCCGGGTAGCTCTTGAATCTTTCGCGGCGGCTGTGGGGTGTTGGGGAGAAAGCGACCCGGCAACAGCCCTGACGTGCGCCGCCGCGGCGGCGAATGAGGCAGTTTACCGGCTGGCGCAGACGAACCTGGCATACAAAGAGATGGGCACGACTTTGACCGCTTGTATCTTTAAAGAGAGAGAACTCTTTTGGGTCCATGTGGGCGACAGCCGCGGTTACCTCGTTCGGAAAGGAGAGATTACCCAGTTTACGCGCGACCACTCCCTTTTTACCGAGTTTCTCCGTGAGGGACACCGGCCGGTAGGAGAGGGTTGGGCTTATCCTGGGCGCAACGTTTTGACCCGGGCTATAGGCGTGGAACCGACAGTGGCGGTGGATACGGGCCGGCTTTCTCTGGTGGCGGACGATGCTGTTCTCCTCTGCACGGACGGCCTTACGCTCCATTTAGACGAGGTAGACATCCTAAGGGTAATTTCCCGTGGGGTGGTGGCGCGGCAGGCGGAGGAACTCGTGCAACTCGCCCTGGAGCGGGGCGGGAGAGACAACGTTACAGTAATCCTGATCAAAATGTGACGGCGTAAATGGGAAAGGAGAACTTTAAACGGACGATGATCGGCCGGGTAATAGGAAACCGTTACCGCGTAATCGAAAAACTCGGTGGCGGGGGGATGGCCGTTGTTTACCTTGGCCAGGATATGTTGCTGAACCGCAACGTGACCATCAAGGTCTTGCGGGAGGAGTACGTGCGTGACGAGGATTTTGTGCGCCGCTTCCGCCAAGAGGCCCGGGCGGTGGCGAGCCTTAGCCATCCTAACATTGTGAGCGTTTTTGACGTGGGCCAAGACGGTGATCTGCACTACCTGGTCATGGAGTATGTAGACGGTACGAACCTTAAATCCCTCATCAAAGAAGGGAAAATAGACCTGCGGTGCGCGGTTAGCATCACCCGGGACCTCTGTGATGCACTCGGTCACGCCCACCGGCGGGGCATCGTCCACCGGGACGTGAAGCCCCATAACGTCATTGTAACGCCGGAGGGAGGGGCGAAACTTACTGATTTCGGCATTGCCCGCACAATGGGCAGCGGGACGATATCGGCGACTAAGGCACTCATAGGTTCGGTGCAGTATATTTCCCCGGAACAGGCGCGCGGGGAGAACGCAGACGCGCGGTCGGATATTTACTCCCTCGGGGCGGTGCTTTACGAAATGCTGACCGGCAGGCCGCCTTTTCTAGGGGAAAATCCGGTAGCGTTAGCCATAAAGCATATTCAAGACCAGCCGCCGCCGCTTCGGGAGCTGAATCCGAAGGTTCCGGCTGCTCTGGCCGCCGTGGTGGAAAAAGCGATGGCGAAAAACCCGGCCCTCCGCTACCAGTCGGTAACGGCTATGGCGGCTGACCTGGGGCGGGTCCTGGAATCCCTACCTGCCGAAGATTGCCCCGTGGGCACCGCTTCGCCTTCCCGGAAGCGGCGGCTCCGGCCTGCTGGTTACGTTGTTCTGGGGCTTATCTTGGTTACGGTGCTAATGGCTGGTTGGTGGGGGTTCAGGTGCTTTGTGCACGTACCGGAGGTTGCGGTGCCGGATGTCCGGGGGATGGAGCTAAGCGCCGCAGCTCAGGTTTTGGAGAAAAACGGCTTACGCTATCAGGTACAAGAGGCGTACGATGCTAGCATCGCGAAAGGTAAGGTTATCAAACAGGACCTTGTACCGGGAAGCCGGGTGAAAAAGGGGCGGCTCCTTACTTTGGTAGTAAGCCTGGGCCCAGAGATGCGGACCGTACCCGATGTACGGCACAAATTGTTACAGGATGCCGAAATATTGCTGGTGAACGAAGGTTTTAGTGTGAACCAGAAAAAAGAGGTCTATAGTGAAACGGTAGAGGCGGGTCTGGTAGTTGACCAAGACCCGGCACCGGGTACTTCGCGACCTAAGGGTAGCCTGGTCGATCTGTTTGTTAGTAAAGGGCCGCGCCCGGTACTGAAAGCAGTCCCGCAGTTGGTCGGTCTTCGTCTGGAGGCAGCTAAGGAAGCGGTTGCGCGGGCGGGGTTTGTACTCGGTGCGGAAATAGCCCATACGGCGAGTGCGGAGTACCTGGCAGGATATGTTTGCGCGCAGAACCCTCCTGCTGGTACCAATCTCGAATTGGGGCGGACCATTACGGTGACGGTAAGCGACGGTCCGGGGCCGGCGCCGCGGGAGGCCAGCGTCTTTCTCCAGGTCCCTGATGACGGACAGCAACACACGGTGCGGATTACGGTTGACGATGCCCGGGGGGCCACGGAGGCGTACAACGCTGTTCATCAGGGAGGTAAACGTGTCGTTCAGCCAGTTGTCTATTACGGTAAGGCTACCATCCGGGTCTACCTCGACAGGCAACTGGTACGGGAACAGACCCTCTCTTAACCAGGGTGGGGGCCATATGATAGCTGAAGGGCGGGTGATCAAGTTTTACGGCGGCTTTTGCTACGTGATGGTTAACGGCGCGGTTAAAGAATGTCTACCCCGGCGGCGCCTGGTGACGGCGGGCCTTTTAGTGGGTGACCGGGTCAAAGTTGGGGCAGCAGAAGCGGGAGGGTGCGTAGTAGAAGAGGTTCTGCCGCGTCGGACCGTGCTTTTGCGGCCACCCGTGGCCAACGTAGAGCTTGCGGTGTTGGTCTTCAGCATCCGCGACCCGCAGCCTAATTTTGGGCTTCTGGACCGACTCCTGGTAGTAAGTCAGGCGGCAGGCATTGAAGCGCTTATTTGCTTTAATAAGCTCGATCTGGCTCGGGATATGCTGCCCTCAGAGGTAGCGGTTTACCGTACGGTTGGCCACCAGGTAGTCCTCACGAGTGCTTTGAATGGCGCTGGGGTAGGGGCGCTACGGGATGCGCTTGCAGGCCGGATAAGCGTCTTTGCCGGTCCTTCGGGTGCCGGAAAGTCGAGCCTTCTCAACGCGATTCAGCCGGGTTTACGGCTCAGAACCGGGGAAATAAGCCCCAAAACGCGGCGCGGGCGCCACACGACCCGGGTTGTTGAGCTGTTGCCGCTGACTGGTGGCGGGTTTGTGGCTGACACGCCAGGTTTTACGCAGCTCGACCTACCGGATATTCCCGCCGCAGAACTGGCCGGTTATTTCCCCGAGATTGCTGCGGCAGGCGCGGGGTGTCGCTTCAACGACTGCCTGCACGTTCAGGAGCCGGCCTGCGCGGTGCGCCGGGCCGTCGAAGAGGGCACGGTGGCGCCCTTCCGCTACCGAAATTATCTCAGTTTCTTGCGGGAACTCAAGGAGAAAGAAAGAAGGTTCTGGTCTTGATAAAAGTCGCTCCCTCCATACTTGCGGCTGATTTTGCTTACCTGGCTGAAGCGGTGAAAAAGGTAGAGGCCGCCGGCGCCTCCTACTTGCACATTGACGTTATGGACGGTCACTTTGTGCCGAATATAACAATTGGGCCGCCGGTTATCGCGGCCCTGCGCCCCCACACCCGGCTCGTTTTCGACGTGCACCTGATGATTACCGCTCCGGAGCGTTACCTGAATGACTTTGTTCGCGCGGGGGCCGATATCCTTACGGTCCACGCCGAGGCCTGTATCCACCTCCACCGCACTTTGACGGCTATTAAAATGGCTGGCGTGCGGGCAGGAGTTGCGCTTAACCCGGCGACGCCGCTTACGGCGATCGAGCACGTGCTAGATCTGGTGGACCTTGTGCTGGTCATGACCGTTAACCCAGGGTTTGGTGGGCAGAAGTTTATCGAAACGATGTTACCCAAAATTGCCGCGTTGCGCGCGCTAATCGACCGGCAGGGCCTGAAGGCGGAGATTGAGGTTGATGGCGGGATTGATACACAAACGGCGGCGCTAGCGGTAAAAGCGGGAGCCGGGGTTCTTGTTGCGGGTTCGGCGGTCTTTCTGGCGGATGATCCGGGTGCTACTGTCCGGGCTCTCGCCGCAGTGTCAGCTACGTGACATTTTTCTCAAAATCGTTGATATGCCAACCGGCGGTTTAATAATAGTAATTGTTAAATTAGCGTCTCCCAAATTCCTTTGTCTGGCGTTATTTTCGCACGAAATCGGCTGTATCGAGCGATCTCTTTCGGCAGGAAGTTTTTGCTCATAATCTGGCGCTTGATAACCGGGAAAAAGGGACAGTACCGCGGACCATGCCGCTGCGGTGGCCTATGGGTAGTGCAGGGGAAGGTGAGGAGGCACCTGGATTGAAGATTTTGCGGATACCGGAAGCTACAGTTAGCCGGCTCTCGATCTACTCGCGCTATCTACAGCGTCTCGAGAAAGACGGTGTGGTTACGGTTTCTTCGAACGAAATTGCTAAAGGGGTCGGCGTAAGCTCCGCGCAGGTCCGCAAAGATCTTGCTTATTTTGGCGAGTTTGGCACGCGGGGCGTTGGCTATAACGTTAAGGATCTGATGCATTACATCCTTAAAATTCTGGGTCTTACCAGGCCTTGGCCGGTTGTTTTAGTGGGTGCGGGGAACCTAGGAACTGCGCTTTGTACCTACGGCGGGTTTAGGGACCGGGGGTTTAACATTGTGGGCGTTTTCGATAACGACCTTTTAAAGATAGGCAAGCGAATACAGGACCTTGAGGTCCTGCCGGTCGAGCGGATCCCAGAAGTAGTGGCCGAGCATAACGTCCGGATCGGCATCATTACGGTGCCCCAATCGGAGACCCAGGGGGTTGCCGAGATTCTGGTAAAAGCCGGTGTTAACGCGCTCCTGACTTTCGGGCCGACGGTTGTTCAGGTGCCCGAGGATGTAGTGGTCCGGAACGTGGATTTATCAATTAAGCTCGAGGTGCTCACCTTCTACCTGAACCTGCGGGAAACCTACCCTTCCGCCTGGTTTGAAAGTAACCTGTAGCCGCCTATGAGAAAGCGCTCTTGCTACGTGGCCGTAGTTGGATCGGCAAGCTGTTCCCCAGAGATCGAGGCGATAGCCTACCGCGTTGGCTATGAGATTGCGCGGCGGCAAGGCATCCTCATTTGCGGTGGCCGGGGCGGGGTGATGGCCGCCGCCGCGCGCGGGGCACGCGAGGGGGGCGGGGTAACGGTTGGCATCCTTCCCGGGCCGGACCGGTCGGAGGCGAACCCTTATCTACAGGTATCCCTTCCCACTGGCTTGGGCGACGCACGAAACGCTATTATCGCCTGCGCTGCCGATGTTGTGATCGCGGTGGGCGGGGGGTACGGAACACTCTCTGAGGTGGCTTTGGCGCTTAAAAAAGGCAAGTCGGTGATCGCGCTTGCCTTCTCTTTTCCGGATGTGCCTGGGGTGACC